>JBAVPP010000418.1:0-1822 GCA_049693175.1 Gallionella sp.
ACACATAATCGCCGATGGAGATTTCTTCATCCACATACTGGCGTATCAGGCGTTCATCCACGCCTTCGTAACGACCCGCCAATAACACCAAACCTTCGTCTGGTTTTGCTACCAACTCTTTGACCACACTTTGACTGAGCGGTCGGCCTTGCGGTGATAAATACACCACGCGACTTTTTTTAATTCCACCTGCGGCCTGTCGCTGTTTGGCTGCGATTATCGCGCCACTCAACGGCTCGCCCAACATCACCATGCCTGGCCCGCCGCCATAAGGCCTATCGTCTATGGTGCGGTAATTGTCGCTCGTAAAATCACGCGGATTCCACGTCTTCAATTCGTAATACCCTTGTTCCGCCGCCCGTCGCGTGATGCCATATTGCGTTAGCGCATCGAACATTTCGGGGAACAAAGTGATGATGTCGAATTTCACTTCAAGTAGTCCGCCGCCCAATCCACCGTGATGCATTTATTTTTCACATCCACGCGCTTAATCGCACTTACCACAAACGGAATCAAAATCTGTCCACCCTCACCGTTGACCATTAGCACTTGATTCGCGCCGGTCTCCAGCAATTGTTCCACCACGCCCAGATTTTCTCCGGCCAAATTTACCACTGGCAAACCGATTAAATCCGACCAGTAATATTCATCTTCAGGCTGTTCCGGCAAACTGCTGCGAGGCACGGCAATCAACACACCTTTGAGTTTTTCAGCGGCATTGCGATCAGGACAGTCGGGCAATAACGCCGCCACAATCTTGTGATGCGTCTCGCATTGCACAACCTTAACCTCACGCCACGGACCGTGTTCTTGCCCCAACCACCAAGTCGGAAAATCCAGCAGGCTATCCACATATTCGGTGTAAGGCTGGACTTTAATCCAACCTTTGATACCGTGTGCGGAAGCCACGCGCCCCATGATAACCATGGGGTTCGCGTCCTTAGGCTGCGACAGCGGCAGCCCCAGCGCGCTTAACCAACTTAGCAACAGCGTCGCTCAATTGCGCGCCTTTGCTTTGCCAGTGAGTCACACGCGCCAGATCCAAGCGCAATGCTTCTTGTTTTTCAGTCGCGATTGAGTTGTAGAAACCCACGCGCTCGATAAAACGACCATCGCGACGATTGCGCGAGTCGGCAACAACGACGTTGTAGAAAGGACGATTCTTAGAACCGCCACGGGAAAGACGAATGATGACCATATTGAACCTATCTAAAAAAGCCTGCGAAAATCTGAAGTTCCCAAAAAACACACGGACTGAGTCCACGGTTTCAAGTGAAAGGGCGCGGATTCTACGCTAAATTGTGGCGAGTAGGCAAGAGGAAGAAATTCAAACCGGACAAAAGTAAACCTACAATCAAATACGCGTAAATTTTTCAGTTTCGTGCATCACTGTTTAATATTAAACAAAATCGGCAATCAAGTCATGCACAACACGCTGCCTAATGTAACGGCAAAACACCCTTGATCCCAGTGCTACCCTTTTCACCCTCATGATACCGGTGGAATATTTTGTAATAGGCCTCAAAGATATTGTGATAATAGCCCTCGTACATACAGTGCAATTATTGAGTAGTCAGGCCTGTGCCACACCAGTAGACCTAACCTGTTGATTTATTGGTGGAGGGTGTCCCGAATTTTGTGTAAACGGAATTTCATTATTGCTGAGGCATCCGGTCTTCAAACTGGATAGTAAACCGATTTAGGGCAGCCTTCCAATCCCGAATCGGCATCGTCCATTTTTTACTGATGTTGTTCGTCGCCAGATAAAACAGTTTTAGCAAGGATTCATCATTGGGGAATGAACCTCGGTTCTTGGTAATCT
>JBAVPP010000419.1:0-1816 GCA_049693175.1 Gallionella sp.
TACAAGTTGTGCGCATTCGATAAAGGCACAGTCAGCACGCGCACGTTTTGTTTGGCGGCGGTGACTTTCAGCGCGGCTTCAGTCGCACTCGGCGCGATGATGAGTTCGACGAATTGATTGGTGGTAATTTGCGTCGCGGTCTCGGCATCCAGCTCGCGGTTAAAAGCAATGATGCCGCCGAACGCGGAGGTGGTGTCGGTCGCATATGCCAGCTTGTAAGCGTTCAGCGGGGTATCGGCTATCGCCACACCGCAAGGGTTGGCGTGTTTGACGATGACGCAGGCGGGCTGTTCAAAAGTCTTGACCAATTCCCAAGTCGCATCGGCATCGCCGACGTTGTTGTATGAAAGTTCTTTGCCCTGCACTTGCGTGTAATTGGCAATCGAACCCGGCAGTGGATTCAGGTCGCGATAAAACGCCGCTTTTTGATGCGGATTCTCGCCGTAGCGCATGTCTTGTACTTTAGCGAAATTAAAATTGATTTGCGCGGGGAACTCGCTGCGCGTGCCGTCGCTGGCGATGGTCGTCAGATAATTGCTGATGGCGGCATCGTAAGCAGCGGTATGTGAAAACGCTTTTTTCATCAAATCAAAACGGGTCGCATCGGACACCGCACAACCGTTGGTTTGCATCTCGGCCAGCACGTCAGCGTAATCAAGCGGGTCAGTCACAATCGCAACGTGACCGTGATTTTTTGCCGCCGCGCGCACCATGGTTGGACCGCCGATGTCGATGTTTTCTATCGCGTCTTCCAAGGAGCAATTCGGCTTGGCGATGGTCGCCGCGAAGGGGTACAAATTCACCACCACGAGGTCAATCGTCGGGATGTCGTGCTTCGCCAAAGTCGCGACGTGTTCAGGCAAATCACGACGCGCCAAAATGCCCGCGTGTACTTTGGGTTGCAGCGTTTTTACGCGACCGTCCAGCATCTCAGGAAAGCCGGTGTAATCGGCGACTTCCATACACGGCACGCCGTTGTCCGACAGCAATTTTGCCGTGCCGCCAGTGGACAAAATTTTCACGCCGAGCTGGTGTAAACCTTTTGCGAATTCGAGTACGCCAGACTTGTCTGAAACGCTGATGAGTGCTTGTTTGATGGCCATGATATTTCCAATAAAAATAAATTCGTTACTTGCTAAATAATCTACCACGTCATTCCCGCGTAGGCGGGAATCCAGATAACTAAACAAGCCCACAAAGTGGGACAGCTTTTTTGTCCGCTTTGCGGCATCTGTTTTTTGCTGGATTCCCGCCTACGCAGGAATGACGGAAATTGATTGTTTGCGTCTATGCAATCCCGTGTTGCAGCATTTTTTTGCGCAGGGTGTTGCGGTTCATACCCAACATTTCCGATGCGCGCGTTTGGTTGCCGCCGACTTGCTCCATCACCATTTCCAGCAGCGGTTTTTCCACGCAATCCATCACCATGTCGTAGAGTTGGCAGCAGGGAGCTTCGCCATCCAAATCGTGAAAATATTCCTTGAGCGCTTTGCGCACATAGCGCGCCATATCATTCTCGTTAATCGCCACGCACTCGCTCATACTGCCTGCCCTTCTATGTAGTGCAGGTGTTGTCCACGCTGCGCTTGTTCTATAAAAAATTCATCGACCGCCGCCATCTGTTCATCGACGGACTCCAATTGATTCATGCGATGGCGGAACGTTGCCGAACCGACCAGCCCTTTGGTGTACCAGGAGATGTGTTTACGCGCCACGCGCAAGCCGCTGTACTCACCATAAAAACCGTAAAGCTCGCGCACATGATCGACCAGCACGCGATGAATTTCGCCGACTTCGGGATGCGGCAAATGTTCGC
>JBAVPP010000420.1:0-5076 GCA_049693175.1 Gallionella sp.
TCACGCGTCTACCTTTGTAATCGTGTCCCGGATAAAGCAAAGTTTCATCGGGCAGCACAAATAATTTTTCCGTGATGCTGTCAAACATTTGCTCGGCATCACCACTTTGAAAATCGGTGCGCCCACATGCATTAATCATCAAAGTGTCACCAGAAAACAAGCGGTCTCGCCACAAATAACATAGACTACCAAGCGTATGCCCAGGTGTCGCAAGCACGCGTAGGGTTTCGCCACCAAACGCAATTAACTCATCATCAACCAGCAATCTATCGTAGCCCGGCGCGCCGCAGTTCTGCGCAATCACCGTGATTGCGCCAGTGGCATTTTTAAGCGCGGTTGAAGCCGTGATATGGTCGGCGTGCACATGCGTGTCCAGTACGAAATCTAGCGTCAGCCCTTGCGATTGAATCAATGCCAAGTCTCGCGGCAGTTGCTCCAGTACCGGGTCAATGATGACGGCATGTTTGGTTTCATCCGCAATCAAATAAGTTAAGGTGGATGAGAGTGGATCGAATAACTGTCGGAATAGCATTTCAAACTCCAAACGAAGAGTTCGAGTATAAGTTATTTTTTCTTGGCGACGATTGCGAGTTTATACGCCGCCCCGCCATTTTTTGTAACCATCCATTGCGGATGGGGGCAAGCCCAATCACCAGTCAAAAAATGGCTTGTTAATTAATCACGGCAATGCATGGCGAGACAAACAGATGCCCTTTCCAGCCGCCATGGATAGTGCGCGCGGCGACTAACAGCCACATCACCGCGAGCACGCAAACTAGCACCGTTCCAAAACCGGAGAACGCGGCAATTTTTAGTAGCACACCCAGCTTCAAGGTGGTCACCGTATAGACCCCCAACGGAAAAGTATATCCCCACCAGCCGAGATTAAACGGCACGCCCGCGCGGAAATAGCGTATCGTAATCAGGCTGGCAAGCAATAGCCACCATAGCCCGACACCCCAAAGCAAAATGCCCGCAATCGTGCCTATACCCTCGGCAACCATGCCGATGTTCGCCATACCCTGCGCGGCTAAAATGGCGGGCGCATCGCCTCCCAAAACAATCATGCCCAGCGCGCCCGTGCCAATCGGACCGATAGATAGCCAGCTTGATGCGGCCATGCTGTCGGGCGGTAATCTATGCAATGCCATGCGCAAAAATAATATGGTGAGAATACCGAATGCGACTGGAACGGAATATGCCCAAAGCACATAACTGGCGATGAGCGTGAGGTATTGGGTATGCGTATCGGACAGGTGTGGAATGAGCAGGCCGCCGCTGACTGCCGCCACTTCAGCAGCGACTATAGGCAGCAGCCAGACTGCCGTCATTTTGTCGATGCCGTGCGCCTGCCGCGTAAACATAAAATACGGAATCAACACACCGCAGGCAAGCGACATGGCAACATCCAGCCACCATAAAATTTGCGCCACCGCGATCATGTCATTACCCCAGCGCGGCAGACCGAACATCAAAAAACCGTTGATGATGGTCGCCAATCCCATCGGAATCGTGCCTACGAACATCGACACGATATTGTGGCTGAAAATACGCATCGCCTCGTCCCAAAACATCACCCAGCGCGCGGTATACAACACACTGAACAAGGTGAATAAAAAAATGTTGAACAACCACAATCCTTCGCCGATGGCGTGCAAGGTCGAACCCGCGCCCGGCACTTGCGGCAACGCCAGCGCGAGTATGCCAGTGCCCATCGTCGCGGCGAACCAGTTGGGCGTGAACTGCCGTATCATTTCACGCGGATGATCGAGTTGGCCAAGCGGCTTGAGTTTGCTTGCAAATTGGGTAAATGTGTTGCGGGTCATTTGGTGTTTTTCCTGATCAATTCCAACAGCGCGTCTGCCGCTTTGCTGCGATAGCGTTCCTTGTGGCGCAGCGCGAAAAATGGCCGTGCCTGAAACTTGAGCGGCAGGGTATGGAGCGCACCGTTGTTCAGCGCGCGCGCCACAACCAGCGCGGAAAGCACCGCCACACCCGCGCCGGATTCGACTGCCGTGAGCACCGCCTCATTTGAAGGCAAGGTCAAGGCCGTGATCAGTGCCTCGGGGTCTAGCCCGCGCACACGCAAGGCCTCCTCAAAAGAGGAGCGTGTACCCGACCCCGGTTCGCGCATAATCCAGTGCGCTTTGCGCAACCACGCCTTATCTACGCGTTGAACCGGTGCTGTGCCGACTAATACCAAACGGTCATGCGCAATGGTGCTTAAAGTCATCGCGCTGTCATCGATTGCACCTTCAATAAACCCCAATTCCGCCGTGCCGTTGGCAACCTCTTTTGCCGCCTGCTCGGTGTTCGCAATCGCGAGTTCGACGGCGACTTGAGGGTAGTGTTGGCGAAATGCGGAAAGATGTTGCGGCAGCCAATATCCGGCGATAGTTTGGCTGGCAACCAGGCGTAATGTGCCGCGCTGAAGCCCCGCGAATTCCGCCAACGCCAGTTCCGCACTGGCGGCACGTCCGAGTATCGCGCGTGCCTCGTCTAAAAATACGCGACCCACTTCGGTCAATTCTATGCGTCGCCCGATGCGATGAAAAAGCACCACGTCATGGCGCGCCTCCAACGCCGCGATAGCGGCACTCGCGGCTGATTGCGTCACATTGAGTGCCGCCGCCGCACGGGTCATATGCTCGCGTTCCGCAACGCCAACAAAAATTCGCAATTGATCTAAAGTCATGGTGAGGTTTTTAAGTTGGATGCCAATATGCGCGAAAAAAACCAATTACTCAAACGAATTATTTTTGTTTATATAATCGTTTTTAGCGATTGATTATCGTATTTAAGATTTAGCGGGCTTGAATTTGAAAATGCGGAAGTCCTTGTGCGCGTAACCACAAGAAAATGGTTGAGCCCAATTTTTGGGCGAGGGGATTAATTTGGCGCGAACGGTTGCGTGCGAACGTATCTAAAAAAATTTGATTCAGGCGTTGCCGATGCCGCGCGTGGGGAGTTTTATTTGTTTGGCGAAACCCAACATGCGTTGTATGGGTTGCACCGCGCGGGGGATGATAGCCGCGTCTACGTGTATTTCGTTGTTGCCGGTTTCCAGCACTTGCGCCAGATTGATCAAGCCATTCATCGCCATCCACGGGCAATGACTGCAACTCTTGCAGTTCGCGCCGTTGCCCGCCGTCGGGGCTTCCATGAATATTTTGTCGGGACATAGCGTGCGCATTTTGTGCAAGATGCCGTTGTCGGTGGCGACGATAAAAATTTTCGCACTGGAACTTTGCGCCGCTTTAATGAGTTGCGAAGTCGAGCCTATCGCATCCGCGAGTTGGACGATGGCACGTGGTGATTCGGGATGCACCAACACCATTGCGTGCGGATGTTGCGCTTTTAATGTGATGAGTTCCTGTGCTTTATATTCGTCATGCACGACGCACGAACCCTGCCACAGCAGCATGTCCGCGCCGCTTTGTTCCTGCACATAATTGCCCAAGTGCCGGTCGGGAGCCCACAAGATTTTTTCGCCGCGTTCATGCAAATATTTGACGATGGGCAGGGCGATGGAACTGGTTACCATCCAATCGGCGCGCGCCTTGACTGCCGCGCTGGTATTGGCATACACGACCACGGTGCGGTCGGGATGCGCGTCGCAAAACGCGGCAAATTCATCCGCAGGACAACCGAGATCAAGTGAGCATTCCGCTGCCAAGTCGGGCATCAGCACGCGTTTTTCGGGGTTCAGAATTTTGGCGGTTTCACCCATGAAACGCACACCCGCAACGACGATGGTTTG
Source organism: Gallionella sp. (assembly GCA_049693175.1). Taxonomy (GTDB): domain Bacteria; phylum Pseudomonadota; class Gammaproteobacteria; order Burkholderiales; family Gallionellaceae; genus Gallionella. The sequence goes on from JBAVPP010000420.1 coordinate 3,761, forward strand.
CGCCGGATGCCGATTGCCAAAGTTTGCCATATCCAGTGAATCGGACACGATGCCGCCGGTCGACTCCGCCAAATCTTGCAAATCGGGATGCACATAATAATGTGCGACCAATACCGCGTTTTGTTCTTGCAACATGTGTTTGATGCGCCCAATCAACGCGGCTTTTTCATCGGCTAGCGGTTCACGCGGTTGTTTCGCCCATGCGTGGGCGGTACTGCAACTGGTCTGCCCCGCATTGGGATAATCGTAAGCGATGGCAATGTCCGCGCTCTGCTCAGACATGTTTATTCCGCGCCTTCAACCAGCAAATTACCAAGCATATCCACCGTGGTGCGTAAGCGTCGCGCTTGGACACGCATAAAAGATTCGGCAAACAACACGCGTATCATCAGATCGGCATCCTCCAAATACGCGGGATTGAGTTTGAGCAAAGTGCACTCGGTGCGTGCCACAACCGTCGCGGTTCGTATGGGTGCGTCATCCGACAAATAGGCAATTTCGCCGAATGGTTCGCCAACGTGCAAAAATTGGATAGTTCGTTTGCCTTTTATCAGTCCCAGTTTGCCGGATACGATAACGAAAAATGAAATGCCGGTTTCGCCTTCGGTGATAATGATTTCACCCGTTTTCACTTCTATCCATTCCGCCCAGGAAAGTATTTGTGCAAGGTCGGAATTGCGGAATTTTTTGAAGAACTCCAAGCCGCGTATCTCATGGAAATGCGGGTGGGTTTGAACCATCTCATCATCCGATTTTTTTTGCTTCTTGCGTTTCTCGAACTCGGCCTGCTTTTGGTGCAAGACCCGCGCTTGTACGGTCTCATCCAGACGCGCGGATTTTTGTTGTATGGTTTCCTGCATATGCTGAAAGTCCGCGCGCATGATTTTGAGCTGTTGTTCCAATTGCTCTTTTTCCGCCAAACTCGCCTGCTTTTTTCCGGACAATGCCACAAGCTGCGCCTGCTGTTCTGCGATACGTGCTTCGATGCCCTGTTTGTACAACAACACCTGTTCTTTCAAAGTGTCGTACTTGGTGGACACGCTGCGCAATTGCGATGTTGCCTGAGCCAGCTTGGCGCGGGTGTCCGCCAAATCCTGCTCCAATTCCATGCGCCGCTCAATCTCGATCTCAGCCAGAACCAACATGTCCTTGTTGAATTTCTGGCTGCTCATCATCGCTTCTTTGACCTTCTCGGTCGGAATGCGCCCGGAATATTGGGGGGGGCGCACTTCTTCCTCAAGTTCGATTGCGCCGACCTCGGCGATAAAACGATCCGCGAGTAATCGGGTCAGAATGTGATCAATATGCTTACGCAC
>JBAVPP010000421.1:0-3389 GCA_049693175.1 Gallionella sp.
GCGAACATCAATTTGAAGTGATGTCCACCAACGGCGACACCTTCCTCGGCGGTGAAGATTTCGATATGCGCGTCATCGACTTTTTGGTGGAAGAATTCCAGAAAGAAAGCGGCATCGACTTGCGCAAATACGTGTTGGCCTTGCAACGCCTGAAAGACGCGGCAGAAAAAGCCAAGATTGAATTGTCGTCTGCACAACAAACCGAAGTGAATCTGCCTTACGTGACAGCGGATGCAACCGGTCCTAAACATCTGGCGGTGAAAATCACGCGCGCCAAACTGGAAAGTCTGGTGGAAGACCTGATTGCGCGCACCATCGAGCCATGCAAAATCGCGATGAAAGATGCGGGCGTTTCTGCTGCCGACATCGGCGACGTGATTCTGGTCGGCGGTCAAACTCGTATGCCGCTGGTGCAAGAACGCGTCAAAGCTTTCTTCGGCAAAGAGCCACGCAAAGACGTGAACCCTGATGAAGCGGTTGCGGTTGGCGCGGCGATTCAGGGCGGCGTGTTGCAAGGCGAAGTCAAAGACGTGTTGCTGTTGGACGTGACACCTTTGTCTTTGGGTATCGAAACCATGGGCAGCGTGATGACTAAACTCATCAAGAAAAACACCACGATTCCAACCAAGGCATCGCAAGTTTTCTCGACTGCGGAAGACAATCAAAATGCCGTGACCATCCATGTGCTGCAAGGTGAGCGCGAAATCGCTTCCGGCAATAAGAGCTTGGGCCAATTCAATCTCTCCGACATCCCGCCCGCACCACGCGGTATGCCGCAAATTGAAGTGTCGTTCAACATCGACGCGAACGGTATTTTGCACGTCAGCGCGAAAGACAAGGCGACTAACAAAGAAGCCAACATCACCATCAAGGCAAGTTCTGGCTTGAGCGAAGAGGAAATTCAACGCATGGTAAGCGATGCTGAAGCGAACGCGGAAGAAGACAAAAAAGCTGTTGAGTTGGTGACGGCGCGCAACCAGTTGGATGGTCTGATTCACTCCACTCACAAGTCGCTCAAAGAGTATGGCGAGCACCTGACAGCGGATGAAAAAACAGCGGTTGAAGCGGCGTTGAAAGAAGCCGAAGAAGTCGTGAAAACCGATGACAAAACCGCCATCGAAGCCAAAGCAGAAGCCCTGGCAACTGCCGCGCAAAAGTTGGGCGAAAAAATGTACGCCGCTGAAGCCGCCAAAGCACAAGGCGCGGATGCGGGTGCAAGTGCCGCTCCTCACGCTGACGCACCTAAACATGACGACAACGTGGTGGATGCGGAATTCACGGAAGTTAAAGACAAAAAATAAAACAAATTAGCCACAGAGAACACAGAGTTCACAGAGAAATTTTTATCCGCACCACGTTCTCTGTGACCTCTGTGTTCTCTGTGGCAAAAATGGTTTTGTACTGTCGTAGTATAGGTTAAGCGTTGCGATGCCTATCCTAACAATTAGCGGTGAGTGAATTAAGTATGTCAAAAAAAGATTATTACGAAACCCTGGGCGTGAACCGCGATGCGTCTGAGGATGAGCTGAAAAAAGCCTATCGCAAGATGGCGATGAAATATCATCCTGACCGCAACCCCGACAACCCCAGTGCCGAGGCGCATTTCAAGGAAGCCAAGGAAGCCTATGAAACTTTGAGCGACGCGCAAAAACGTGCCGCTTATGATCAGCATGGTCACGCGGCTTTTGAAGCGGGCGGCATGGGCGGCAATCCGTTTGGACAAGGCGGCGCGCAAGGTTTTGACTTCTCCGATATTTTCGGCGACATTTTTGGCGGTGGACGCGGTGGCGGCGGGCGCAACAGCGCGCAACGCGGGTCGGACTTGCGCTACAACATGGAGATTACGCTAGAGCAGGCGGCGCGCGGTACAGAAACCGAGATACGCATTCCGACTATGGCGGAATGCGAAACGTGCCACGGTTCGGGCGCGAAAGCGGGTACGACTCCGACCACGTGTACCACTTGCGCGGGGCATGGTCAGGTGCGTATGCAGCAAGGTTTCTTCTCGGTGCAACAAGCCTGTCCACGCTGTCACGGCACAGGCAAGATGATTGCTTCGCCATGTAAGTCTTGCAATGGACAAGGTCGCATCAAAAAACACAAAACCTTGTCGGTAAAAATTCCAGCGGGCGTGGATACCGATGATCGCATACGCCTCACCGGCGAAGGCGAGCACGGCGTGAACGGCGGGCCGACTGGCGATTTGTATGTGGTCGTGCAACTCAAACCCCATGCGGTTTTCCAGCGCGACCATAACGATTTGCATTGCGAAATGCCGATTAGTTTTACCACCGCCGCATTGGGTGGCGAGATTGAGATTCCGACTTTGGATGGCAAGGCGAGCATCAAAATTCCCGCCGAGACGCAAAGCGGTAAACAGTTCCGGCTGCGAGGCAAAGGTATCAAGGGAATTCGCAGTGCCACTCACGGCGACTTGCACTGCCACGTGATTGTGGAAACGCCGGTCAACCTCACCGACAAACAAAAAGAATTGCTGCGCGAATTCGAAAATATCAACGACAAAGATAGCGCGCGACATAATCCCCGCGCGAAATCCTGGATGAATAAAGTCAAAGATTTTTTCGCCGAATAACATTCGTCACGCACAATAAAAAACGCCCGTTTGGGCGTTTTTTTAATCCCGCTGGTATTGAGCGAGACCCGAAACAGTGGACGTGCAAGTTTGGGAATTATGCAGCGTCCTTAAAAGTTTTTGCATAAAAGCTGTTGGCATATTCGGCGGGTGAATGGTTGCCAATCTTGGCATGTCGCCTGATACGATTATAAAAATCCTCGATATATTCAAACACGACACATCAAGCCTGTTCACTCGTAGCAAAAAAGTAGTGATGCAGGCTTTCATGCAAACCGCCTTATGTTTACTGGCTTTGACAGACTTTATTGTTCGTAATCATGTGATGACTTTAAATAATAAAGTCTGTCGGGTTGTAATAATGCGGCACGATAAAATCGCCACATTGAATAGCCGAATCTGAACTGACAGTCACTTCGTTCAAATCGGGCAACTGTCAGATGGAATCGCGACTACTACGATTTAACCCCAATCGCTTTTGAACGCCGGTTCTACGAAAGAAGACTGGCTACATGAACACGTTCGTATCTATTATTGACAACCGACCTCGGATCTTGCACGCAGGATATTACACCGTTATTTGCTTTACGTCCCTCCCCAACATGCAACCAAAGTCGGCGGCTCTCACCGCACAAAAACGGCTGGCAATTTCCTTATATCCATTTTGAGCCTACACACTTTTCCGGTATCATCGCGCCTTACAAAAAACCTTTGCCGGGCATCCGCATGACCAAGTACATATTCATCACCGGCGGCGTTGTTTCTTCTTTGGGGAAGGGCATCGCCGCCGCTTCTT
>JBAVPP010000422.1:0-1862 GCA_049693175.1 Gallionella sp.
AGGCAAAACGTGGGGTCAAGGCGGGGAATCATTTTTGGAGATGTTCGAGCTACCCTAAGTGTAAAGGCGTTATGAATACGTAGTGGAATTAGAATTACCTCCGCAAAACATCTGCGCATTCAATTCATTTAAGTTTCGATCCCTTATAAACCGAGATTTTCCATTGGGAAATAATCAAGGCGAATAAACTGGGGTAAATTTGGCAGGCAATTCGAACGAATTCGCTGCGTCCCATAATCCCTGCATCCAAGTTCTCTGCTGCATTGCCAAAGCCAGATTCAAGATTGTTTTCCGACTCTCAGTAGTCAGGTAGGCTGGTTTTGCGAAGAGTTTATAGCGCAATGTTTGCAGTGTGTGTTGCACCGTATTGGACGAGTGTTTGACAGCACTGCTTTTGAGCAACACCTGACGCATCAAACTCATGAGGTTGTAAGCCAGCATCACCGTATTCAATGCGGCCTCGGTGGCCCAGAAGTCTTTCATATTGAAGCTGTCCGCGGCGAAATCGTATTTGAGTTCCTTGATCCGATTCTCACAATCCGCACGTCCTCGATAGGTGCGCCAGACTGTCACCGCAGGCAGATCCAAATCAGTAACCAGTGCAGAGTAACGGTACTTGCCAATAACAGGATCGTCTGCGAATAGATTGAGCGTTTTACCTTTGGCTGAGGCACGTTGATCAATATGTTGGCGAATGCCAATTACCCAGCGTGCCTTTGACCAAGCATTCGCCTGATACATAAATCGATTCAATTCAATGCCCGGCACTGGCTTACCCGCCTCATCATGCAACACCCACCAATCTTTGACATCCACCAAGGCGCGCTGCAGTGGTTGATTCTGGCGTAGGGCAATGATGTAATGCATTTGCCGTTGTTCAAGATCATCGAGAAATGCACTATCACTAAAGCCACTGTCGGCGCGTAATAGACAGACTCGCTTATCGCCCAAGCGATGCAGCGTGTTCGCCAGAAATCCTTGCACATTATTGGCAGAGCTGGTGTTGCCCGGGCGTAACCAGCAATTCGCGATCATGCGAGTGTCGGCAACAAAAGCCATCAAGGGATGGTGGCTGGCTCGGCCGCGTTTGGCGGGGTTGTAGCCACGCGCAGCACCCTGCTGCGTTCCGTAGCGCGTCATCACCGTTGAATCCAGATCGAGCGTAATGCCATTGATGGACAATTGTCCGAACATCCACTGGTACAGTGAATCCATCACTGATTCATTTGTCTCCTGGGTGAATTTATTGAATAGCCGCATCACCGCTTTAAAGTTCGCCATTCGGCTAAAACCAAATACGCGCTTCAATACCGGATCATGCCGGGTGACTTCTCCATGCTCAAACCGGTTTGCACCACACCATATTGAGAGCATAAACTGGGTAAGCAATTGTTCCGGCCGGTAACCGCGATTGCTGTTGGGTTGAGGCAGACCAGCAGCGGAGAGTGCCGCATCAAATTCCAAGTGATCCAGCATCCGTTTCATGATGGCCATGCCACCCCAAGCGGTGATCTCTTTGTCGGTAAAACGCAGGTCAAAACCCATGATTTCCTCCACACTTAAATCGCGATGCATAAACTCTAGCTCAAAATCGACCTAAACTTAAGCTAAATCAATTAGCTGCTCTAATGGCTTCCATTAGAAATTACGGTCTATTGGGAAATCTCGGTTTAACAAAACATTAGCAGGCGGAAGACAGCCGAATCTTCAACATCTAGATCGGGCGAAAAAGGCTGAAGTTGTAAACTTTCACCTTGCGAATTAATCAGTTTTAAGCTGAGGGGCTTCCCAATCCTGATAATCGTTCTCTTTACGCAAATGTAAAGCACGTTCAGCGGATCGCAATGTATTCTCAATTAACA
>JBAVPP010000423.1:0-16039 GCA_049693175.1 Gallionella sp.
GCTTGTTCGGCTAGTTTTAGCAATAAAGAAACGGTTTGTTCGGTGATGCGATTCTTGGAGTAATCGAGCAGTAAACCGTCAATTTTGACCGTGAATTTTTCAAAGCGTTGCGCATCTTGCGCAAACAAATCGCGCATGTGTTGCGAAGCGACAGTTGTGTGATGCGCGCTGAGTGCTTGCCAAGCCGGAGAATGGGTGAGTGTAGACATACGCAAAGTTCTTTGAATTAAGCCTCGGATACCAAGATGACTCCTGCCAATGGCGGCAAGGTGATTTCGGCGGAACAGGGTTGATTCATCCATGCCAAAGGTTCGGCGGCAATCAATCCCGCATTACCCAGATTACTACCCGAGTAATATTCCGAATCGCTGTTCAACACCTCGCGATACAGACCCAGCGCGGGTAAGCCGATGCGATAACCGCGACGCGGCAGAGGCGTGAGATTCAGTGCGATGGTGACGGTTGTTCCATTGCGTGCCTTGCGTTGGTAGGCAAGCACCGAATGACTAGCATCGTTGCAATCCAACCAGACAAATCCTTCATGCGCAAAATCAAGTTCGTGCAGGGCGGGAATGTCGCGATACAGTTTGTTCAAATCGTGGCTGAGATTTTGCATTCCTCTATGCACGTTTTCGCCAAGTTGCCACCATTCCAATTCCCACTTGGATTGCCACTCGCGACCTTGTGCGATTTCGTTGCCCATGAAGTTAAGTTTTTTGCCGGGATTGGTCATTTGGTAGGTCATTAGCAAACGCAGATTGGCGAATTTTTGCCAAGCGTCGCCGGGCATTTTCGACAACAACGAACCTTTGCCATGCACGACTTCATCGTGCGAAAAAGGCAGCACAAAATTTTCCGTGTAGGCATACACCTGAGCGAAAGTCAGCTCGTTGTGGTGGTAACGTCTATGCACCGGATCGTGTTCAAAATAACTCAGCGTGTCGTTCATCCAACCCATATTCCACTTGATGGAGAAACCCAGACCGCCCATGTAAACCGGGCGTGACACGCCGGGCCAGGCTGTCGATTCTTCCGCCATGGTCAACGCGCCGGGGAATTCTTCATGCACCATGATGTTCATTTCGCGCAGGAAATCTACCGCGTCTAAATTTTCGCGGCCACCGTATTTATTCGGTATCCATTCGCCTGCTTTGCGCGAATAATCCAAGTACAACATCGACGCGACAGCATCGACGCGCAGACCGTCGAAATGGAATTCCGATAACCAGTAATGCGCGCTGGACATCAAGAAAGATTTCACTTCGTTGCGACCGAAATTGAAAATGTGCGTGCCCCAATCCTGATGGAAGCCAAGACGCGGATCTTCGTGTTCAAACAAAGCCGTGCCGTCAAAACGCGATAGCGACCAACTGTCTTGCGGGAAGTGCGCGGGTACCCAATCGAGTATCACACCGAGTCCGACCTGATGACAGGCATCGACGAATTGGCGCAGTTCATCGGGCGAACCCAAACGACTGGTCGGCGCGAAATAACCGGAGCATTGGTAACCCCACGACTCATCCAGCGGATGCTCGGTGACCGGCATCAATTCGATGTGGGTATAGCCCATGTTTTTCACATACGGCACGAGGTCGAGCGCGAGTTCTTTATACGAATAAAAACGTCCATCTGGATGACGCTTCCACGAACCGGCATGAACTTCATAAATATTGATTGCGGCATGCATCCAGTCCCACGCGGCGCGTTGTTTCAGCCATGCCTCATCTTGCCAAACGTGAGTGTTGGCGGGCGCGGCGAGCGATGCCGTGCCGGGGCGCAACTCATAACCTTGCGCATACGGATCGGTCTTGGTGAGCAGATTGCCGCTGTCGCGATTGCGTATCTCATAACGATACAAGGCGCAGGTTTTAATTTCGGGAATAAATAATTCCCACACGCCACTGCCGCCATGCGAGCGCATCGGATGCAAGCGACCATCCCACTGATTGAACTCGCCGACCACGCTGACGCGCTCGGCATTCGGAGCCCACACCGCAAAGCGCGTGCCATTGACACCGTTGAGCGTAATCGCGTGCGAACCCAAGACGCGATAACCTTGGCGCAATTTTCCCGAACTGAATAAATGCAAATCTTCAGCGGAAAGATGCGGCGGAAATTGATAGGGGTCGGCAATGTCGCGGCTTAATTCGCCTTCGCTGATACGCAAACGATAAGGACGCGCGGGCGGTTGGTCACCATGCCATTCAAAGATTCCCGCAGGATGAACGCGCTTAAAAACTTCAGTTTCAGCACCGGCAATCAATGCCACGCCGGTGGCATAAGGTTGATAGACACGGATGACCCACTTGGATTTTTCCTGATGTAAACCCAGTACGCCAAAAGGGTCATAAAGACGGGCTTGCAAAAACGACTCTATCAACTTGTTCACTTAAGCTCCCATTTGTTCTTGTCTAGTTGACCGATTGTAAACGATAATGCCCGCGCAGCAATAAGGTAAATTAAGGGAGAAGAAAAATGAATGCGGAATTAGGTTATTTGCAAAAAAAATACCATGTTGCAACTGGCGATCCGGCTCCACGATTTGTTAGCCGTATTACCAAAAATACTTACGCGATGGTGCTGGCAGGTGGTCGCGGTAGTCGTTTACATCAACTCACGGATTGGCGCGCAAAGCCCGCTGTTCCTTTCGGTGGCAAGTTCCGCATCATTGATTTTGTGCTGTCCAATTGTGTTAATTCCGGCATACGTCGCATCGGTGTCGCGACCCAATATAAATCCCACAGCCTCATTCAACACATCCAACGCGGTTGGTCTTTTTTGAACGGTCAATTCGGCGAATTCGTCGATTTGTTGCCCGCGCAACAGCGCGTTAGCGAAGACCATTGGTATCAGGGAACGGCGGATGCGGTGTTCCAAAATCTGGACATCATCCGTGAATCCAAATGTGATTTTGTGCTGGTGCTGGCGGGTGATCATATTTACAAAATGGACTACGGCAAATTGTTGGCTTTCCACGTGGAAAGTAAAGCCGACATGACGGTCGCTTGCCTGGAAGTGCCGGTTAAAGAAGCCACGGCATTCGGTGTGATGGGCGTGGATAAAGATGCACGTGTGGTGGAATTTGTTGAAAAACCCGCCAATCCGCCGTCGATTCCGGGCAACCCCGAAAAGTCGCTGGCGAGCATGGGTATCTATGTTTTCAATAGCCAATTCCTGTATGAGCAGTTGATACGCGATGCGGATGATCCCAAATCTAGCCACGACTTCGGCAAAGATTTGATTCCGCATATGGTGGAAAAATATCGTGTGTACGCGCAAAGTTTCGATCAAAGTTGTGTTGGCATGGGCGATGACCACATTCCGTATTGGCGCGATGTGGGAACGATAGATTCCTATTGGGAAGCGAGTATGGAGCTGACCAAAGTCGTGCCGGATTTGAATATGTACGATCAGGATTGGCCGATTTGGACACATCAGGAACAACTGCCACCGGCAAAATTTGTGTTCGATGAACCCGATCGACGCGGCATCGCGGTGGACTCACTGGTGTCCGGTGGTTGCATCATTAGCGGCTCCACCGTTAAACACTCATTGCTGTTTTCGGACGTGCGCGTGAACAGCTATTCCACTATCGAGGATTCGGTGTTATTGCCTAATGTCGATGTGGGTCGCTATGTCACGCTCAAACGCGTCATCGTGGATAAAAACTGCAAAATACCGGAGGGCATGAGCATCGGTGTCAATGCCGAAGAAGACCGCAAACGCTTTCATGTCAGTGCCAACGGTGTTACGCTGGTCACGCCTGAAATGTTGGGGCAAATTGTACACAGCATCCGTTAACACGCATTTCTAAAAAGTCACTTTTGTCGTTCCGGTAGTTTGAAACTTTCTAACCACTCTAAATTATTTGTTTAAGCCCCGCTGCATTAAGCGGGGAATCTTTATTTATGAAAAAATCTGTAGACCTCGTATTCCTTTGGCACATGCATCAGCCGGATTATCGTGATTACTCCAGCGGCGATTTTGTCTTGCCCTGGACGTATTTGCATGCCATCAAAGACTACACCGATATGGCGTATCACTTGGAGCGACATCACAAGATTCACGCCGTGTTGAATTTCGTGCCTATCTTGGTCGATCAACTTGAGGATTATGTTGACCAGTTCGCGACCGGGAAGCTGCGCGATCCTTTGTTGCGTATGTTGGCGCACAAAGATTTAAACAAGCTCACCGGTGAACAGCGCGAACATGTTTTAGATGCGTGCTTCCGCTGCAATCACAGCAAGATGATAGAGCCGTTTCCGGCCTACCAATGCCTGATGGATTTGCATCAGCGTTTGCAGGGTGATGGCGCATCTTATTTGTCAGGCCAGTACATGGGCGATTTACTGACTTGGTATCATCTCGCCTGGTGTGGCGAAAGCGTGCGCCGCGAATATCCACTGGTGATGCGCTTGATGCACAAGGCTTCAGATTTCAGCTACCAGGATCGCAAAGAATTATTGGATTTAATCGGCAAATTGATTACTGATATTATTCCGCGTTATCGCAAACTGGCGAAATCGGGTCAGATCGAAATTTCTGCCACGCCGCATTACCATCCGCTTGCCCCCTTGATGATCGACTTCAACAGCGCGCTGGAAGCCATGCCCGGCGCGCCTTTGCCGGAATCTCCAATTTATCCGGGCGGCAAAGAACGCGTCGCGCAGCACATTATCAAGGCGAAAAAAAGTCATGCCGCGCGTTTTGGTGCCGAGCCCAAAGGCATGTGGCCTGCTGAAGGTTCAATTTCTGACGAGACCCTGGTGGTGATGGCAGAACAAGGCTGTCATTGGGCGGCGAGCGGACAAAATGTGCTGGTCAACAGTTTGCGCCACCACCATTTTCCTTGTGATAATCGCGCGCAATATTTGTATCGTCCTTACACAATTGCAGGCAAAGCCAATACGGTAAGTTGTTTTTTCCGCGACGATAATTTGTCTGATTTAATAGGCTTTGAATATGCGCGCTGGGATGGCAAAGATGCGGCACGACATTTTGTCGCTCAAGTGGAAGAAATTGCCAAACATGCGGTCGATGGCGAAGTCCCGGTGGTGAGTGTGATTTTAGATGGCGAAAATGCCTGGGAATATTATCCGTACAACGGGTTCTATTTCCTCGATGAAATGTATAACGAGTTGGAACATCACCATAAAGTTCATACCATCACGTTTGCTGACTATCTCAAATTAAGCCCGATACGTTCCGACAGCGCGCGCACTCAAGAGCTGCCGGGCATCGTCGCGGGCAGTTGGGTGTATGGCAATTTTTCCACTTGGATAGGCTGCAAAGACAAAAATCGCGCGTGGGATTTATTGTGCGCGGCGAAGCTCTGTTATGACCAAGTGATGGCGGGCGGCACACTTAGCAAAGCCGAGCAAAATGCGGCGGAACAGCAATTGTGTTCTTGCGAAAGTTCCGATTGGACTTGGTGGTTTGGTGATTACAATCCGTCCTTATCCGTTGCGAGTTTTGATCGTTTATACCGACATAATCTGCGCGAACTTTATCGTCTGATTAAATTACCCGCGCCGCATAATCTTTCCGAACCCGTGAGTTTGGGTAGTGTCAGCACCGAGGTCACCGGTGCGATGCGGCGCGCTTCGGAATAGACTTAAAGTAAAAGAAAAATGCCATGTTAAATCACCGTGCCAGCGGCATCCTACTTCATCCGACTTCTCTGCCCGGTCCATATGGTTCGGGGGATTTTGGCGCGGATGCCTATCGCTATATCGACTGGCTGAAACAGGCCGGACAAACTTATTGGCAAACCTTGCCGCTGAGCGAAATCGGTCCGGGGAATTCACCCTACATGAGTTGTTCGGCATTCGCTGGGAACCTCTTGCTGATCGATTTGGCCGAGTTGGCGGAGCAGGCTTGGCTCACGCCAGCGGACTTGATTCCGCATCCTGATTTTGCCGCGCATCATGTTGAGTTTGGTTTAATCGTGCCATTCCGATTGCAGCGTTTGCGCACTGCGGCAAAAAACTTTTTTGTCTCGGCGAGCGCGAGTCAACGTGCGGAATATGAGGCGTATTGCGCGGAACAAAATGCGTGGTTGGGCGACTACGCTTTATTCAAAACCATAGAGGATTTGCAAAACGGTTGCGGTTGGTGGCATTGGCCGAACGGCCTTGCGCAACGTGATGCGGAGGTGATGAGTCAAGTGGTCGACGCGCACCAAGATCAAATTGGTTTTTGGAAATTCTGCCAGTGGAGTTATTTTCGCCAATGGTCGACATTAAAAAAGTATGCCGCTGAAAATGGCGTGCGAATGATTGGCGATGTGCCGATTTTCGTGGCATATCAAAGCTCGGATGTGTGGGCGCATCAAGAACTTTTTGCCTTGGATGAAAATGGTCAACCTACCGTGGTAGCAGGTGTGCCGCCAGACTATTTTAGCGAGACCGGACAACTGTGGGGCAACCCTTTGTATTGTTGGGATGTGCATGAACAAACCGGTTATGCATGGTGGGTGGCGCGTTTGAAGCACGCCTTGGATGCGTTCGATGTCGTGCGTATTGATCACTTTCGCGGCTTTGCGGAGTATTGGGAAGTTCCTGCAAATGCGACTACCGCAATCAACGGGAAATGGATGCCAGGTCCGGGTGCAAAATTGTTTGAAGCGTTTCAAACAGCCTTTGGCGCAGACTTACCCATCATTGCCGAAGACTTGGGCTTGATTACGCCCGATGTGATCGCGCTGCGCGATCAGTTTGCATTGCCGGGCATGCGCATTTTGCAATTCGCTTTTGGTGACGGCGAAAGCAATCATTTTCTGCCGCATCACTATGTGGCGAACACCGTTGCTTACACGGGCACACACGACAACGATACCACGGTGGGTTGTTGGAACACCTTGCCGGAACATACCCGTGCGTATGCACAGCAATATCTTGAGTGTGACGGAAATAATATTCATCTCGATATGATGCGAGCACTGTCGCGTTCGGTTGCCAACACAGTTATTTTTCCCTTGCAAGATGTGTTGGGATTGGATGGTGAACATCGTATGAATTATCCGGGGCATGCATCGGGCAACTGGGAATGGCGTTTCACCTGGGAGCAAATGCTGCCTGAATATATGCAACTGTTGACGGACTTGACTAAGGAATCAGGACGCTGTTCCCGCATTGATTGAGTTTCAAAGCAGCGTTTGGGGTTACGGATGAGTCGGCGTACCCGGCATTGATTAAGTTGCCGTTCATGCAAAATGGTACGAAAGACCCATAGATAAAATTTGGATCAAGCGGTAGTGTGCGGGATTGTGGCAGCGAATATTTGAATGTGGCTGCTTCAAACGACATTGAGGTTTAGCTATGACTATTGGGCAAACTCTGCGACTCGTTAAATTTGCATATAATCGATTGCGATTTAGGTATCGGGGGACGGACAATAAAAAAAGCCTCGCATCGCTGCAAGGCTTTACATATCTGGCTCCCCGACCTGGATTCGAACCAGGGACCTGCGGATTAACAGTCCGTCGCTCTACCGACTGAGCTATCAGGGAATTAAGAGGTGCGCATCATAGTGACATTGCTCAACTTGGTCAACCTGAAAAACAAAAATATGCGATTTATTTTAAGTGTTGGATGCTTACACTCGTAAACAAAATATCCAAACCTGTGTTTTTGCGTATTGTTGTGGTGAGATGCAATTTGCTCCGAACGTGAAGCGTGTTGGTACAATTTGGTTGGCTTGAACTGCAGATGTACACGGTTAGACATTTTTATCGAGTTTACCTGAATGGATAAACAGAATTTGAGAATATAATCCGTCTAGTTTTTCAGTGTTGAAAAGTGTGACTTTTATAACTATTAAAATTACTATTGTCGGAATCCCTGTTTAATATATGAAACCATATGGATACTAAAACTGTTTTCGTTTTGACCTCCAAAGGAGAAGAGGAAGTATCTCATCGCACATCGATTTTGGATGGGGATATCAAGCGTGCGTTGTCTATGGTGGACGGAACTTCCAGTTTTGCTGAAATTAGTAAACGTGCCGCGCCAAGTTTGCGCAGTATGCTCGATGATTTACTCAAAGATTTGTTAAAGCGCGGCTATATCCAGGATAAAACTAAGGCAGGGGGAGGGGCGAAAACGGTAGTGCCGCCCAAGATGGCTGTACCCAAGATTGTCAAACCGGAACAAAGTGGCACAGGTGAATTAGATTTTACTTCCATGTTCCGTGCCCCAAGCGCGGAGGAGCTACGTGCAGCAGGCGAACAAATCAAAGCCAAGAGTGCGGAGTTGGAGACTGTAAAAAACGTTCAGCAAAATGAGGAATCCGAGGATGCAAGCAAAACACGGGAACATGAGCAACGCCTGCGTTCTATTCAAGAGGCACAAGCCCAAGAACAGGCAAAAACAAAAGCGTTAGCCGAGGAGGCGCGCTTAAAAGCTGAGCAGGAAACACAATTAAAAGTTGAAGCAGATGCTAAAGCGGAGGCTTTGCGCCTTAAAGCTGAACAGGAAGCTAGGCGTACCAAAGAGGAAACCGATAAACGTGCCAGGGCTCAGGCTGAATTCGCGCGCCTGAAAGCGGAACAAGAAGCGGATGTCGCCAGAAAGGAAGCTGAACTCGCCAAGAAAAAAGCGGAAGCGGAAGCCAAGGCTAGGGATTTTGCCGAACGTCGCGCCAAGATTGAAGCCGAAGCGGCTCGCATGAAAGCGGAGCAAGAGGCGGGACGAGTCAAAGCGGAGATAGATGCGGTGCGTGCAAAGGCAGCGGCCGAAACGCGTGCCCGTGCCGAGGCGGAAGAAAAAATCAAACAGGCCGCAGAGGTAGCGAGATTACAGGCCGAGCAGGCAGCGGCAAAAGCCAAAGAAGAGAATGATCGCATCAAGCGTGAGGCTGAAGCCGCTGCTGCCAAGGCAAAGGAAGAGTCTGAGCGCATTAAACGCGAGGCAGAGCTTGCGGCAGAAAAAGCCAAAGAAGAAACAGCACGCGTCAAGCGAGAGGCTGAAGCCGCTGCTGCCAAGGCAAAGGAAGAATCTGATCGTATCAAACGTGAAGCAGAGCTTGCGGCAGTGAAAGCAAAAGAGGAGGCCGAGCGTATCAGACGTGAATCTGAAATGGCTGCCGCCAAGGCAAAGGAAGAATCTGAGCGCATTAAACGCGAGGCAGAGCTTGCGGCAGTGAAAGCAAAAGAGGAAGCCGAACGTAGCAAGCGTGAATCTGAGATGGCTGCGGCTAAAGCCAAAGAAGAATCTGATCGTATTAAGCGTGAAGCGGAGCTTGCGGCAGCGAAAGCAAAAGAAGAAACTGAACGAGTTAAACGTGACGCGGAAATACAGGCGAAACTTATTGAAGAAACTGCGCGCAAAGCACAACAACAAGCAGATGAGGCGCGTCTAAAAGCTGAACAGGAAGCAGCTCGTGCGCGTGAAGAATTACAGGCTGAGAAACAAAAATCCGAGCTGGAAAATCAGGCCAGACTGGAAGCTGAAACCTTGCGTTTGGCAGAAGAGCGCGCAACAGAACAAACTCGTTCCTCCATCGCTCAAGCCGCGATACAAGCGGTGATACAGGAGCGTGAACTTGTACAGCAAGCACTGGATCAACAGGTAATCAAAGCGCGCGAGGAAGAGCAGATAAAGGCAAAACAACTTGCACTGGCGGCGGTCAGCACATTGGTGCGAGACACGTCTACCGAAGCCTATCCATCCGCCGAAATCGCGCCGTCTGTTAAGTTAGATTCGATTAATTTTGATGCATTGATAGTTAAGCCCCTCGCTGCGACCGAAGCCGCCAAACCGGATACCACGGTTGCGCCTGCTCCCGCGAATGAAGTCCAAGCTGCACAAGAAAGTTCCGGCAAGACATTGCCTATCGATGATGTCGCCGCTAAAGAACTGGCACTTAAAGAGCAAATTAGAAAAGCCGAAGAAGAACGATTGGAAGCAGAACTTGCGGCCAAAAAGCTGGCGGACTCTCAAGCTAAAGCATGGGCCGAGGCGGAGTTGCGCGCGATTGAAGCGGCTAAAATGCATGCCAGTTTTCAGGCTGAACAAGTCGTTCATGCGACGCAAGTCAAACATCAAGTCGACAAGAAGTTGCGTGCGGCCCAAAGCAGAAATAAACCCATACCATGGGGCGGTATGACGGCTGGATTGTTGGTGTTGGTTTTGCTCGCGTTGTTCCTCGTGCCTATGCTTATGCCCACACAGGAGTATGCGAGCAAGCTGGAAAAATTATTGGCGGATAAATTACACCAGCCTGTTCATGTCGGGAAACTTTCCGGGCGTATCTTGCCCACGCCACAAATTGAACTCGGCGAAATTTACATAGGTGAGATTAAGCAAATCAAGGCGCAACAAGCGCAGCTTAGTTTTGGATTTGGCGCATTATTCGGTGAGGTGAAGCACATAAATCGTCTTGAACTGGATGGCGCGGAAATTAACGGTAGCGGTTTGTTGGATGTTCCGGACTGGTTGCAAAAACTGTCTGCGGATTCGAAATATCCAATCTCGAAAATCGTATTTAATGCGGCAAAATTGAACGGGGATGCGGTGCAGATTTCCGACTTGGCGGGTGAGGTCAATTTTGATTCGGCCGGGCAATTTGGCAATGCCATATTGCAGGCGAATTCAGGGAAAACTGTGTTGGATATTAAGTCATCTGCGCATGGATTGGATGCTGTGCTGAATGTGAAAAATAGTGCGTTACCTTTATTGCCGAATTGGAACTTTGAAGAGTTGACCGCCAAAGGCGAGTTGAGTCGGGATGGCTTTGTCATCGACGATTTAGACGGGCGGATTGCCGACGGCATCTTGCAGGGTAAAGCGCGTATAGACTGGAAATCGGGTTGGAGTGTGCATGGCTCGCTGGATGCCAAATCGGTCAGTTTGGCTAGTATCAATAAATTGCTGACGGGCGATATGGACGGCGCGGCAACATTCAAAATGCAATCGGATACTTTATCGAATTTGCCTAACACTGTTGTATTGGAGGGAAGTGTCGCGGCGAAAAAAGGCGTAATCGATGGCGTGGATATTATCGAAACGGCGCGGCTGCATAGCAAGGAGACGCTGCCCGGCGGCAGAACGCATTTCGACGAGATGAGTAGCTCGTTGACTTATAGTAATGATGCCTATCATTTTAGATCTATGAAAATTGCAAACAGTGTGCTCAACTCATCCGGAAATATGGATGTCATCAAGCAGCAATTGACTGGCCGCCTATCGGCGCATCTTTCTATACAAGAGGGGATGGGAACAGTCGAATTGCAAATCGGCGGCGCGACCAGCAATCCAACGCTGCGCGCACGCTAATCATGTTGGTTCGCCAATAGTTGTAAAGCGCGTTGCGGGATGTCGCTGATAAGTATGTCGACTTCCAGATTTAATGCGCGCAGGATTTCCTCGTCACTATTGCAGGTGTACACGGCAATGATTTTATTGTGACTGCGCAGCAAATTAACCGTGTCGGCATCCAAGCGCGAGATGTGTAAACAAAAACCGTATAAAAAAGTTTGCTCGTCCAAAGCGGTGCGAATATCCGCTAGTTTGTGTTCCGGTTCCATGTTGAAAATGAGCGGAAAATGCGGCGCACACTGATGGGCATAAATCAGGCTATCCAAATGAAATGATGAGACCATAATCTCATCCCCGTTCCTTGCTCTGGCCAATGCCAGTGTGTGTCTAACCTTGAGTTGAAATTGGTCGGTGGGTTCTGCGTTGCGATTTTTTATTTCCAGCAACAAGCGGGTGCGCGAGCGATAACGCTCGATAAAATCTTTGAGCTGCATCACGCTTTCGACTTGAGTGTTTCCCAAAAAATGGGCGGCGAAATTCATGCCGCGCAATTCCTCGAAATCGAAATCGTCGACATGTTTTTCCGGTAAACCGAGTTTGCCCAGATCGTCGTCGTGCCATAACACAGGGACCGCATCGCGGCTTAATTGCACATCGGTTTCTATGCCGCTGATCTCGTCATTCAATGCCAAATCGAAAGCGGTGCGGGTGTTCTCAGCAGCCAAACGATTCGCGCCGCGATGTGCAAAAATCTGAGTTTTTTTAAGCATGATTTCTCCATTATTTACAGTCAGTCAGACTGGCGATAAAGCGTTGCATAGATACCAACATGCCGCTGAAATTAGGGTTAAACATTAGTCGCCGAATGATGCCGGTGTGTAGGTTTTCGCTGGTGATTTCTCCTAGAGATATATCGGCGGCGGTGCGACACACTGAATATTTTTCTATCTCCTGTGGATAATAATGCGCGCAATTTGCATAGATGCCATCGCTGCCATAATGTGTGTCGCTGGCTGGTAGCATGATGGCGAGATGTGAGGAACTGACGATGTGCTGGTTGGGAAACACACTATTCACTTGTTCGATTTTGTGCGGCGGGAAGGTTGCTGGCAAGGCCGTGGGTGTGGTGCTGTATTGCAGCACTTTGCTCGACGGATGTGCGGTGTTCGCCATGAACTCCAAAGTCGCGGCGGTTCGCACGGTGGCATCGTCCGCGCTGACAACGGTGAAAATCGGAATGTGCAAGGTTGTCAGCCTGGCGTGCACCACTCGCGTCAGCGCATGCATCTGAGCCGCCGCATTTTTGGGGAATGACTCGTATTTATAAAGGTCGGTATCCGGCTGTATCGTCACCCACTTTGCACCGGGTACCAAGTAGCTATAAAGTTTGTGCGCATTTGCGAATGCTGCGAGCGGAGTAATTTTCAGCGCGGGAGAAAATAAAAAAAGACCTTGTACTCGCTCATCGTTGAGGCTTTGGTTGATGCTTAATGTCGCGCCGGTGGATAGTCCGCCCAGATAAATTTCGTCAACTTGCTGCGCCAGACTATCCGTACCATATGCCACGGCACGCGCCCATTCCTGCCAAGTGACATCAAGTAAATCGCCCGGTTGCGTGCCATGTCCGGGCAATAATATTGCCCGGACCAAGAAGCCTTGCTGGTGAAAAAAATCCGCCAGATGGCGCATGAAATAAGGTGAGTCGCTTAATCCGTGGGTGAGCAGGATGCCGCGCCTGTAAGGTTTTTTGATTCCGTCTTTGGTGTCGATTTGGAGAGCGAAAGGCATATTGCCCGCGATGACTTTTTCGATGTCTGGCGTGGCAAGTTTTGTGTGGGCACGACGCAGCATTTCTTGGCTCAGCGCGATGTATTCGGCAAACGACAGACCCTCGCCGAGGAAAGTAGAATTCAATCCGGATGGCTGATGACGTTGCGCTAATTGCGGCGCGGGAATGTCTTGGGATTTATTTGCTGTGCCAGCCATTAAAGTTTCAACTGTATCGGGAATGCGCGGATTATGACCGAGTTTTATAGACAGCGAAAATCAGGGATACGTGCGGCTTGTTCTACACCTTGTGTACGTTCCATTGCACGACTCCCCAGATGCTTAGGTCGTGATCAGGCTTGATGACAATGTCGGGACAAAATAGATGCGCGGTGCGCAAAATGCGACCCTCGCCGGAAAAAATCATTTGCTTGACGGCGAGTTCACCATTCATCGCAGCAATGACTACGCTGCCGTCCAGAGCCGGAACCGCGCGATCTACCACCAGCAAATCCCCATCAAATATACCCAAGTCACACATTGATTCGCCAGCGTAGCGCATGAAGAATGTAGATTCTTTGTGTTGGATGAGTTGCTCGTTCAGATATAAGCCGCGCTCTACATCATTTTCACTCGTAATCGGCAGTCCCGCCGGCATGGCTCTGCGCAATAAGGCGCGATGTCGCTGGAATAGTTCTTTGTTCGGGTGAATCAGCGATAACAAAGATGCGAAGTTTGCCCGTTGTCCAAAGTTAAGTGCGTGTTGTTGCATGGCATCAATTCCGATATTTTCGTATTAAACCGAC
This sequence comes from Gallionella sp., assembly GCA_049693175.1. Taxonomy (GTDB): domain Bacteria; phylum Pseudomonadota; class Gammaproteobacteria; order Burkholderiales; family Gallionellaceae; genus Gallionella. The sequence goes on from JBAVPP010000423.1 coordinate 13,832, forward strand.
CAGTACACCGAAGATTTCCAGTGAACCGTGTGGACGTATGACAGGGAAAGCAGGATTGGCGGGGCGCAAAATAAACCTCCCACCTTCTTTGTCCAGCGTTTTAAGCGTGAAGTCGTTGTCGACTATTGCCACGACGATGTCTCCGATGTTGGCGAGATTGCGTTTTTCAACTACTGCTATATCACCGTCATGGATACCCGCATCTATCATCGATTCGCCTTTGACCGGAATCAAGGTGGTCTTGGATGGCGTGTCTATCAATAATTCATCAATGATAAAAAAATCACCTTGTGTCGCCGTTACCGCGACTGGCATACCGGCTTGAACGGAAGACTCCGCCAGCGGTCGTGCGAAGAATTGGCGGGTTGGTATCCACATGCCATCTGGAGTGCGCTCGATAAAACCAGATTTGCACAATCGTTCCAGCGTCGCTTTGACCCACGATTTAGAATTTGCGCCGAAGCCGAATACTTCGCAAAGCTTGGTGTAAGACGGGATGCTTTTCCAATCGGCATAATAGTCTTGCAGCTTGGCGAGATATTCAACATCTTTGCTGATAGGCGATGACTGGTTCATATTGGCTCTCAGAGTGATGGATTAAAATTTAGAGTGAACGAACGTTTAGTCAATCGTAAAGAACGTTCGTTTAGCTGTCAAGCAAAATAAATCCAAGCAATCTGATAGCAGTGGGGATGAGGGATAGTCAATCTCATTTCAAGGTGGCGACTATCCATTCCTGATATGATGCGCAACTCGCTTGCACTCGTCGCTTAAAGTATCCCGACGGAGCAGTCAAATGTTTATCGAATCGTCTCATCGAACGCGCTGGTTTTTACTCAAGTGAACTTAAAAATCAAAATCAAAGAAATGCAATCGGTTCAACTGGATTGGGCGGCAAGCGGTATGTCTGGCGTATCTGTCATTTCGCATTCGAGTCCTCATCTTTGGCGCATGGAGATGTCTCGGTCACGCGAGCTCGACCCTGGCATTTGTAATACCGAACGCATTTCGAGTCTTGGCGCGCAACACGCGGGTGTTGCATTTGTTCTGGGCACAAAAAAGAGACAGCCCGCCTACGCGACCTGTCTCATGATTGGTGCCCAGAAGAGGACTCGAACCTCCACACCTTGCGGCACACGGACCTGAACCGTGCGCGTCTACCAATTCCGCCATCTGGGCTTTTGCAAAGGCGCGCAATTTAATTGTTAAAGGATTTATTGTCAATGAAAAAGAAACAAACCTTGCGTGAGCAAGACCCATTTTTACAGCGTGAACGTGAGCAATATGAAAATCCGCTGCCTAGCCGCGAATTCATTTTGCAGATTCTGACCGAGCAGGGCGCGCCCATGCACGAGGACGAATTGCTCGATACTTTGCATATCACACGTGAAGAGGAAGATTTATTTTCGCGCCGCTTAAAAGCGATGGAACGTGATGGGCAAATTATGCGCAATCGCAAACGCGCGATTTGTGTGATGGACAAACTGGATTTAATTAAAGGCAAAGTACAAGGCCATCCCGATGGTTTCGGTTTTCTGATTCCAGAAGATGGCAGTGCCGATATGTTCCTTAGCGAAAAAGAAATGCACCAAGTGTTGCACGGCGACGTGGTGATGGTAAGGCAAAGTGGCGTGGACAGACGCGGTCGCCCTGAAGCCAAAATTATCGAAGTGTTGGAACGCGCTAATAATCGCGTGGTGGGCCGTTTGTTTGAAGATCACGGCATACAATTTGTGGTCGCGGAAAACCGTCGTATTACGCAGGACATTTTGGTGGCACCCGGCGAACATGGTTCGGCAAAAGCGGGACAGGTGGTGATATTGGAAATTGTGCAACATCCGAACAAACACGCGCAGCCTATTGGTCGCATCGTGGAGGTGCTGGGCAACTATGCCGACCCCGGTATGGAAATTGAAATCGCGTTGCGCAAACACGATTTGCCGCATGAGTTTCCCAACAATGTCGAGCGTCAAGCCAAGGCGATTTCGCCGACTGTTGCGGCATCCGACTGGGTGGGGCGCGAAGATATACGCAGCTTGCCGCTGGTCACCATAGATGGTGAAACGGCGCGCGATTTTGATGATGCGGTGTATTGCGCACCGGAAAAGGGTGGCTATCGTTTAGTGGTTGCGATTGCTGACGTGAGCCATTATGTGCAGACCAATGACGCGTTGGATAAAGAAGCGATTTTGCGCGGCAACTCGGTGT
>JBAVPP010000424.1:0-4028 GCA_049693175.1 Gallionella sp.
AAATTTTGGATGAGCGGTTGCGGGTTGAGGGCGTGAGGTGGATATGCGGCGGGTTCGAGGGGAAAAAACGGCGGGAATTCCCGCCGTTTTTGCAGCTAAGGTTGAACGAGTTTAGAAGCGGAAACCCGATTGCAAACTCACTGCCATTTCGTTTCTGCTTGCGGCGGCAACAGAGAAATCGAAGTGGATGCCAAAAGGCGAAAGTCCCAAGCCGATGGAGGGTAAACCGGGATAGTTGCCCAGCAAATCGTGGCGATAACCGACACGAATTTGCGCCCAACGCCATGCGTCGAATTCCGCGCCCAAACGCAGATATTGCGAATCTTTTACCATGCCGGTGAGCATCGCCTGATTATGTATCAGGTCGAGATCGACACCTGCTGTTGTCAACTTGGTGACATAGCTGGCACCCGCAGTCACTTGGGGTTTAACCGTGATGTTATTCCCCAAAACAGTAGTGTAGCTTTGCGGCATCAGATTCTTCAGGGCGAGACCGGCTTTTACATCATTACCGTTATCGGTCTTGAATGCTTTGGATGCGCCCACATCAACATTGAAACCACTGAAATCTTTTTGCCCCTGGTTCAGCGTAACCTTCGCGTTGTTTTGTGCCAGCGTGGTGTAATCGTAAGAAGCATATTGGGTGATTTTTGGCACCACGCCGAGATCCAAGCCATAGAAGTCATCGAAGTGATGCGCCATCGCGATACCGACATCTTTGGCAATCACGCCGCGCACTTGTAACGACGAGGTCAGATTGGCGACTTTACCGCCCGCATTCAGGCCTGCCGTCGAACATGCGCCCCCAGCCTCGCAGGTGTTGAGGTTGGTGCTCAAGGTGGTGATGGTCGCATTGTCGGCCGCCGCGTAATTAAATTGCCCAGCCGCTTCGACACGCCCATCGACCACCAGTGATGCGGCATATTTGCTGCTGGGAATAGCCAGTACCACACCAATCAGCGCGTCGGCAGACAGCGATTTTTGGCTGACCGCTTGCAGGCTGGAATTAAACGCGGTGAGTGCGGCACTTGCGCCTACAGCCGTTGCGGCAGCAGGTGCGGCTTGGAACGCGTTCAACGCATTGGTCAAATTACTGGCATTCGTGCTGAGATTGCTGGCACTATTTTGCAAATTGTTCGGGTCGAGCAAACGCAAACTGATGATAGGCAATTCCATGGTGAAGTGGTCGTCTGCGCGTGCTGAAGCCAACATCGCCGGATTGTGAAATGCCGCATTGCTAATATCGGAGGTGGTGACACCTGTGCCGCCCATTGCCAACGAGCGCGGGTCGTAAGTGCTGTCCTGCGCGAAGGCAGAGCCGCAGGCCAAAGACACGGCGACGACAGTAATTTTTAATTGTGTTTTCATGTTAATTCCCCTTATATGTATTCTGCCTTTTATAGGCATGTTAGTGAGGTGCGAGCATAGCCACTTTGCCCACAAGGAAATTGTATCGCAATTCAGCGCGCAGCACCGCACGGTTGAATATCTATGCAGTAAGGGAATCGAATAGAATTTCAAAAATTAGCCGCACTTTCGCACACGATTAACTCACCGCTCAGCGGATGCGCAAAACGCAATTCAATGGCATGCAGCAAAAGGCGCGGGGCGGTGGTTGGGTTGCCGTATAGCGCGTCACCTAGGATGGGATGACGTATCGCCGCCAGATGCACACGCAGTTGATGTGTGCGGCCGGTAATCGGTTCGAGTGCCACGCGGCTGGTGTAACTTTTTTCGTCATAAGCAAGCAGACGATAGCGGGTGAGCGAGGGCTTGCCTGCCGCCAGATTGACTTGTTGTTTGGGGCGATTCGGCCAATCCGGGCTTAATGGCAAGTCGATTTCTCCCGACTCGTTTGTCAACTTTCCCGCCACGATTGCGACATAGCGTTTGGCGATTTCACGTTCGCGGAACATCGCCGACAAACGGCTTTGCATCTCCGCACCGCGCGCAAACAACATCAAACCGGAAGTCGCCATGTCCAATCTATGCACGACCAGTGCGTCGGGAAATTCCACTTGCACGCGTGTTGCCAAACTGTCGAGTTTATCCGCCCCGCGCCCCGGCACGGCCAGCAATCCGGCGGGTTTGTCGAGTATCAGCAGACTAGCGTCCTGATAAATAATTTGCAGTTTGGGCACGCGCATCGGAATAGATTTGGAAAGACGGTGTGCAGTGTGAACGATAAATTTGCCGCGTTCAAAATTTGTTCACGCGCACACTTGGTTGCGAGGGGTTATGAAATGCCCGATAATTCGCCCGTTTTGCCGAACGGCACTTTGCCTGTCAGCACGCCAGTAACGGCGACATCATTTTTTATCCCGCGGGGATACACGAGCGACACACACATGGACATTAACAAACAGCGCGCGATAGACCGATATGTGGGCGTGCCAGTGTGCTGGCTGTTGTCGGGCGTGAACCGCATCATCAGCAACGAGCCGGACGGCATCCCGCCGAAAAAAATCCTCATCATTTTGCTGTCGGAAATGGGTAGTTTGGTGTTGGCGCAGCCGATGTTCATGCGTTTGAAAGAACAATACCCCGACGCGACTTTGCACATGCTGATGTTCGCCAAGAACCGCGAAGTCTTGGATTTGATGGAAGTGATGCCGCGCGAAAACGTCATCACGTTGGACGACAGTTCACTCAAAACTCTGGTGCGCGACAGTCTCAACGCGATTTCCACCATGCGTAAATTAAAAATCGACGCGGCGATAGATTGCGAATTATTCGCGCGCATCAGCAGTATTTTTTCTTATTTGTCCGGCGCGATTTTTCGCGTGGGATTTCATCGCCACACCCAGGAAGGCTTGTATCGCGGCAACTTTATCAATCGCGCCGTGACTTACAATCCATACCGCCATTTGACGCAACAATTTTTGATCCTCGCGGCGGCACTCGATTACGACACCACGCCGTCCAACAAAATGTTGCCTGAACCGTACAACGGCAAGACACCGGTACTGGAATTTGCCGATGATGAATTGTTGGAAGTGACACGCGATTTGCATAATTTTTTCCCGCCGATTAAAGAAAAAAAGCTGGTGTTAATTTACCCCAGCGGCGGAATTTTGCCGATACGGGCTTGGCCGTTAAAGCATTATTTCCAACTGGCAAAAACCTTGCTGGACGAGGGTTACGCGGTGGGTGTGATTGGCCTGAAAGGCGACCGCGCCATCGCGCAACAAGTGGTGGATTTTTGCAAAGACCCGGCGTGTGTGAACTTGGCGGGCTATACCAAATCGGTGCGACATCTGTTGGCGGTGTTTCATCGCGCATCCTTGCTGGTGACCAACGATGGCGGCCCCGGACAATTCGCCGCGCTCACACCCAAGTTGCCGACCATTATTTTCTTCGGCCCGGAAACCCCCGCTTTGTATAAATCATTGGGCGACAATTCTTATTGTTTCTATCGCGGCTTGCCTTGCTCGCCTTGCCTCACCGCGTACAACCACAGAGCCTCTCCGTGCGATGGCGACAATCAATGTTTGAAGCAAATTTTGCCTGAGCAAGTGCTCGCCAAAGCGCGTGAAATGTTGGCGGGTAAAACCACCATAGCAATCAAAGCCGGTGTCGCCGCATGAGTTTTTTTGAACGCCTGTCACAGCAAGCCTGGTTCGCCTGGATATTCAAAAAACGTTTTATGAAATTTGGCACAGTCGGCGCGTCCGGTGTGGTGGTGAATCTCGCCGTGCTATATGTTTGCCAAGAATTTATTTTCAGCGCGATTGCCTCGGCGAATATGCGTCTGAACCTGTCGCTGGCGGTTGCGATTTTCTTTGCCACGGTAAATAATTTTTTCTGGAATCGCGCTTGGACTTGGCGGGATCGCCAGCACCATCCCGACAAACATTTGCTGCTGCATTTCGGCCAATACGCCATCGCGGTGTGGGTGGGCATCGCTCTGCAAGTCATACTTACCAAGCTGTTGGTGGCGCACCTGTACTACTTGCTTGCCAATGCTTCAGCCATTGTAATCGCCAGCGTGTTCAATTTTTTGGTGAACAATTTCTGGACGTTTCGCC
>JBAVPP010000425.1:0-11225 GCA_049693175.1 Gallionella sp.
GCTTCCAAACCCTGCAAGCCGTGTTCATCTATAGCGCGCAAACGCAACCAATACGAACCTTCCGCCAAGCCAGAAATATTGACTTCTGCACCCTTTGCCGAGACGGGCGCGACGATTTGCGTGTATGCCTCATCTTTTGCAACTTCACCACGATAGGCCGTCGCACCTGCCATTTCCGGCATCACAAATTTCACTGCATTCGCCGGAAATTGATCAGGCAAGGTGGGATAAGTCGGCGCAGGCAGCAATGTGATGACTTCGGCAGGATGCACACCATCCGCCAACGTACCCTGACCGCCCGCCAATGCCAGCGCGGGTTTCGTGGCATCAGATTCAAAACCGACCAAGCCTTGCTCGATTTCCGCCAAAGTATTTTCACCCTCCTGACCAACGCGGAAATGCGTGCCGCGCACACCTATTGTGCCGTGCAACGCCTGAATACGAAGCGGGGATTGCCCATCGGGATATTTCTTTTTCAGCGCGTCGATACGCCCCGTCGTCAAACGGAAAATCGCGCTAAAAATATTGCCGCGTTTTTTCTGTTGCAAATCTTTTGCTTCCAGTTGGGTTTTTTCCAGCATGTTCAAAGTCGAGCCGTCCGGCAAAGTCATACGAAGACTGGCGGCACTGGCGGTTTCCAGTTGGTCGCCCTGCTTGACCACGTCGCCCACATGCGCGGGCTGACCGTTTAATTTCACTTCACCGCTCAACGCTTCGATGCGCGCTTGTGCGGCATCATTCTTCAACCATGCAAAAGGAATGTGCAAAACTTGCGCGGGATAAATCAAATTGGCATTCGGTAATTTATTGTACTTGGCGACCGCATTCCATCGTGAAGGCGTGTCCAACACCTCGGCGGTCAGACGACTCAGGTTGTCGCCTTTTTGCACTTGATAACTGAAGTCTTTTTCGGCGGGCGCATCAACCGCATACGCCGCATGGCTGGCAAAACAAACCATCAGACAGCAACTCATCTTACTCAAACGCATCATCAATCACTCCTGCCGTTATTGGATTGGTGGAAAATTTAAAGCTGCAACTCAATTCACTTTGAAGCTCAACGGCTCACTCCACTCGCCTTTCACATCTTCCGAATTGATGGCGCGCACCCGCAAAATATACTTGCCAGGATTGGGCGTGGGAATATGCAACTCGCTTTGCTTCACGATGATATCGACCACCGGATGATCGAAATTCTCGGTGTCGGCCATCTGGCATTGATATTTGAAATCAGGATGACCTTCCCAGTTAATCACCAAACGATCACCAGTGAAATTCAACGCGGTCGGTTTGATTTCGATTTTGGTGGTGGGAACAGCGACATGTGTCTTGACCGCCAGTTTGGTCGCGGTGGTCATACCCTGCAAACCATGTTCATCCACCGCGCGCAAACGCAGCCAGTACGTGCCTTCCGCCAAGGTCGCCAGTTTAATCGTGGCGTTATCCGAGCTCACCGGTGCGAGCAATTTTGAAAATTTTTCATCTGCCGCCAACTCACCGCGATAGCCTTTTGCGCCCGGCATGTCAGGCAAAGTGAAGCTGATTTGATCGGGTGGAAAATCCACCGGCAAACCATTCAACACCGGCGCGGGCAACAAGGGAATTGCAGCAGGCGCGTGCACACCATCACCCACCGAACCCTGCGCATCTGCCAACGCGATGGGCTTGGCTACTTTATCGTCACCAAAACTCACCAGCCCGTTTTCAATCTCCGCCAATGTGTTGCCGCTTTCCTGTCCCATGCGGAAATGTGTGCCGCGCACGCCTATCGTGCCGTGCATGGCTTGAATACGCAGCGGTGCTTGTCCTTCGGGATATTTTTTCTTGAGCGCGTCTATGCGTCCGGTGGTCAGACGAAACAAAGAACTAAAATAATTTCCCTGCGGTTTTTTAGTCAATTGGGTGGCTTCGAGCTTGGTCTTTTCCAACATGCTCAGTGTCGAACCGTCCGGTAAACTCATGCGCACGCTCGCGCCTTCAGGCGTTTCCAATTTTGCTCCGGCGGCGACCTTGTCGCCTATATGCGCGGGTTGCCCGTTCAGCGTCACCGCACCGGTCAGCGACTCAATGCGCGCCTCGGCGGGCACGTTTTTCAGCCAAGGCAGTTGCAAATGCAACACCTCACCCGGCTGGATGATATGCGAATCTTTCAGATGATTATATTTGGCGACTTCCGGCCAACGCTTGGTCGTGTCCAGCACGTTTTGCGCAATCTTGCTCAGGTTGTCACCCGGTTGCACCGTATAGAGATATTCGCTAGGTGCGACTTCTTCGGCGTAACTTGCCGAACTTCCCAAACACAAAATCACGCACAGTACACCCAGCTTCACTTTCATGTTTTTTCTCCTGCCGTTATTTTTTTAGCTACCCGCGATAGTCATGCCATCCACCAAAATCGAACCGCACTGACGCGAACCTTGCACCAGCACATCGCTCCCGACTGCCACGATATTTCGATACATATCCTGCAAATTTCCCGCGATGGTAATTTCTTCCACGGGATATTGTATCTCACCGTTTTCCACCCAGAACCCCGCCGCGCCGCGCGAATAATCTCCGGTGACGGGATTAACGCCGCTACCCAACAATTCGGTGACCAGCAAACCGCGCGACATCGTTTTGAGCAAACCGGCAAAATCCAATTTACCAGATTGCAAAATTAAATTATGACTGCCGCCCGCGTTTCCGGTCGAACTCAAACCCAATTTGCGCGCCGAATAACTGCCTAAAAAATAATCTTGCAACACGCCATTTTTTACAATATCGCGCGTCTGCGTCTGCACACCTTCATCATCAAATGGGCTGGATGCCAGCCCTTTGCGGATGTCCGGCACATCGCGAATATTGATGTGCGGCGCAAAAATCTGCCGGCCTTTTTTGTCCAACAAAAATGACGATTTGCGGTACAAACTGCCGCCGCTCACCGCACCCACAAAATGCCCCAACAGGCCGGATGCGATGGGTGCTTCGAACAACACCGGCACTTGCATGGTGGCGATTTGTCTGGCATTCAATCGACGCACACTGCGCTCTGCGGCGACGCGTCCGACTTGCCGCGCATCCAAAAGTTCCCTTGCATCGCGAGCCACCGTATACCAATAGTCACGCTCCATTCCGTCGTCTTTACCGGCGATGACCGCGCAACTCATGCTGTGCCGCGAAGTCGGAAATCCGCCCATAAAACCCAGGCTGTTCGCCGAGATAAACAATGCCTCGTTCAGACTCACCGTCGCGCCTTCGGAATTACTCACGCGCTTGTCCGTGTCCAACGCGGCTTGCTCGCATTGTTGCGCCAACACAATCGCGTCTTCGACAGACAATGCCCACGGATGATACAAATCCAGATCGGGACAATCGCGCGCCAATCTATCCGCATCGGGCAGGCCGGAACAATCATCTTTGGCGGTATAGCGTGCGATAGACAACGCCGCATCCACCGTGTCTTTGATCGCTTGGGTGGAAAAGTCCGACGTGCTGGCGTTGCCACGCTGCTGGCCGATATACACGGTGATGCCCAGACCTTTGTCGCGGTTATATTCTATGGTTTCGACTTCACCCTGACGCACGGTGACTTGCTGGCCGAAACCGATTGACACATCCACCGCCGAGGCCGTCGCACCACGCTGTTTGGCGTAGTCCAACATAACTTGCGCGATGTCGCGCAACTGCTCGGAAGTGTGGGAAAACCTGTCCTGATTTTTCGCTAAAGGATGAGGTGCTGAAGAAACGATTGCATTCATGTCGTAAACGGCAAAATGGTGAAAGGCGTTATCATAGCAGCATCGTTCCGTTACAAACCTCAAAATGAATCCGCACAATCCCAACAAAAAAACCGAACACGCAGCCGAATTAGACGAAGACTTTGATGAATCCCTAGTGGCATTCGACGAGGACGAAGAGGAAGATGACGACGGCCCTATCGTCATTCAAGTACACGGTCACGCACCGCCGCGTCCCGCCGCACCCAACACACGTGGTCGCGGCTTGCGCAACCAACCCGTCGCCGACCTTGAAGAAGAGGAAGAAGACACCGGCCCTAGCAAGACCAAAATCAAAAAGCAGATGCACGAATTGCGCGACTTGGGCAAAGAGTTGACCGAGTTGAGCAAAGACCAAGTGGCGCAACTTGACTTGCCGGAGTCGTTGCACGACGCGATACGCGAGATGAAAAATATCAATTCGTTCGGCGCGCAACGCCGCCAGATTCAGTACATCGGCAAGCTGATGCGCAATGTCGATCCCGCGCCCATCATCGCCAAACTGGACGCGTGGAAAGGCAAATCGCAAGGCCACACCGCGTACATGCATCAACTGGAACGCTGGCGCGACCGTCTGCTGGAAAGCGACGGCGCGTTGACCGAATTGCTCGCCGCACATCCGCAAGCCGATGCGCAACGCTTGCGCAGCCTGATACGTAACGCCACCAAAGAACGTGAGTTAAATAAACCACCCAAAAACTACCGCGAGATTTTTCAAGTGTTGCGCGAAATATTGCCGGAGCCGGTTTGATTAAGCGACTAGGCTGCCAACCCTGTGCCGTCGTCTAGTGCTTGATTAACGCTGAAATATCACGTGTGACACGCTAATAGTGGGGCGGTCTTTCATTCACGGTCTTTCCCTCCCGACCTGCGTTGGCAAGCGATTGAATTTGCCTTGCCAGCGCGGTGCAAACCGCTTCCAGTTGATTTAATTTTTGCTGTTGTAGATAGATGACTTTATTCAGCTCCTCCACCATGTCTTCCTGATAGGCAATTTTTGTTTCGATATTGACCAAACGTTCTTCCATCATAAAGGGGGCTCCGGGAACTTGGCGACTCGCCAACCGGTCGGCATTCTAACGCGTCAGGATTAAGAAGGGGAACGCTAGTCCGTGACTCCGATGGACTAACGCGCGTGGCAGGAAATATTATTTGACCATGTGCGGATGTTTGTCCGCGACCATTTTATCCAAGGAATGCATAACGTCCAGACTGGCTTGTTCGGCGGATTTGAGTTCGGCGAAAATCGCGTCCTGAAGGGCAGGATCGCGCTCCCAGCCTTGTTCTACTTGGCGCATCACAGTGTGAATGCTGTCATGCACTTTGCGATGCGGTTCAAGCAAATCCCGGTAAGAAGAAAGCGCGCCAAAAATTTCTTTGCCTTCCGCGCCATACCATTTTCCCAGACGGCAATTGAGATGATCGACCGCCACGGCATGCTTGCTTTGCTCGTTATTTCGATCCGCGATCAAAGTATAGGCACGCTGTTTGTAAATGACGTGATCGACCTTAACGAGCGATGCAAAACTCAAATCCTGCGCATAACGCGCGCCCGACAAAGTAGTCATCGCGGACTCGTAAAAATGTCCGAATTTTTTCTCCAAATGGCCAATCACACCCTGCGATGAATTCGCAATTTCGTGCATTTCCGCCGAGTCTTCCAGCATTTGGGTCGATTCTTTTTGCAGCGACTCCATCACCTTGCCGATAGATTCGGAGGCGTTCTTGGTATTCTCGGCGAGCTTGCGCACCTCATCCGCCACCACCGCGAAGCCGCGCCCCGCCTCGCCCGCACGCGCCGCTTCAATGGCGGCATTTAATGCCAGCAAATTAGTTTGGTTGGCGATAGAAGTAATCAAGCCGACCGCCTTGGTAATTTCGCTGCTGCGCGCGTTCAACTGGTTAATCGCGGCGTTGGCACGGTTCACGCGCTCGACGATGCCCGACAAACGTTGCACCACGTCTTTCACCGACTCGCGGCTGTCTTCGGCATCTTGCCGGTTGCGACTCGCCAGCGCGGCAAGCTGTTCCATGTTTTCGGTGATGTAATGCAAATCCTGGCGATTGGAAGTGAGATTCATCAGCAAATTTTCTGTGTTGAGTGATTGCGCACGCGACAACATGCTGGTGCGCATCGCGCCGAGATTCTGCGCCGCCATGCCTTCCAGCAGAATATTTTGATGTTCCAAACCGCTGCTAAAACTGCCATGCATCCCGCCGCTCATACCGTGACGATAATATTTTCCATCCAGATTGGCGCGAAAGCTGGTGTCCTGTTCGCGAAAAAAAGTGTTCAGTTGATCCAGCATATCGTTCACATTCCAGCACAAACTGCTCATCTCGTCTTCCTGACCATGTATGCCCGTGACGCGATTATTAAACTGTCCCTGCGCGACATCGACGATGACTTTATTCAGCTTGGGCAAAGGCGCGAGCCAACGCCGAATTTGCATCTGCCCCCACGCGCAAAGCGCGATACTCGCCAGTAAAAACACCGTTATCAAAATCTCAAAACCGTGCAGCGCAAAACTGGTGACGAATGCAATCACACACAGCGCAAAAAACATCCACAGCAGTGCCGCTATCCTAGATTGCAAGGACGAGTTCATCATAGCCGAGTCCCTTTTCTGACAACACATTCGTCAACATTTTCGTCGCAGCCGGAATCGCGTTTGCCGCGCCGACCTTTTTTTCTTCCTCCAGCATCGCGGCATAAAGACCTGACACCACGCGTATGCCGCTGGCCTTGGGTTTGCGCCGCACCGACAGATAACCGATGACCGCCCCGTCCTCCCCCACGATGGGTGTGACATTGGCGAACACCCAATAAAAACCGCCATCCTTGGACATATTTTTCACATAGGCAAAACATTCCTCGCCCGCCTGTATCTTGCTCCACAGCAGCGCGAACACCGCGCGCGGCATGTCGGGATGGCGGATGATGTTGTGCTGCGAGCCCAGCAATTCGCTCTCGCTATAACCGGAAAACTCAATAAAAATTCGGTTGCCGTAAGTGATGCGACCTTTGAGATCGGTGGTGGAGACAATGAAATCGCCATCGCGCATGACACGCTCGACCGAGGTGGGAGTAATCTGCCGTTTCATAATGTTTCTTCCTGAACAAACTATTCGGTTAACATTCGCCGACACGTTTTGCGCAACTATCCAGCGAACTCAAGGCGAATTTTAGCCATACCAAAAGTTGACTATCTACCGAATAGAGGAACAAATGCCCAGTAATCCCAGCCCTGAAAAATTGCAACACATCGTTTTGGATTCGGGCAAACAGCCGCGCCATAGCATCATCTGGCTGCACGGTCTGGGCGCGGACGGACACGATTTCGTGCCTATGGTGGACGAGTTGAAACTGCCGGTTGCGGTGCGTTATATTTTTCCGCACGCGCCCAAAATTCCGGTCACCCTCAACGGTGGATTCGTAATGCGCGCCTGGTATGACATTGCTGGCACAACCATAGATAGCAAGCAGGATGAGCAGGGCATACGCGCTTCGCATCTCGCTATCGATGCACTCATCGCACAAGAAATGGCGCGCGGCATCCCGGCAAAAAATATTTTTCTGGCGGGATTTTCACAAGGCGGCGCAATCGCTTTACACACCGCCTTGCGGCAAAAAGAACCGCTCGCGGGCGTGCTGGCACTCTCGACTTATCTGCCGCTGTCAGGGTTAGCATCCGGCGAAATGCGCAACACCGCCACACCCGTTTTTATGGCGCACGGACGCAGCGACACAGTCGTTCCTTACGCGCTGGGCAGCGCGTCGCGCGACAAATTATTGGCGTTGGGATACCAAGTGGAATGGCACGAATACGCCATGCAACATAGCGTCTGTGCCGATGAGCTAGCCGATATTCAAACCTGGCTTACGGGGAAAATCTAAGCTGCCGGCATTGATTTACTCGACCGGCACCAGCGTTTTTGCTTTAAGCAATTGCTCAAAATCGGCCAGCGGAATAGGACGGGAAAAATAATATCCCTGATAATGGTGGCAACCTTTTTTCAACAACAGCGCGCGCTGCGTTTCAGTTTCCACACCTTCGGCGATAATCTCCAGATCCATGCTTTTCGCCATGGTGATGATGGTGCGCACAATGACTTTATCGCTGTTGTTGGTGGCGAGGTCACGCACGAATGATTGGTCGATTTTGACTTGGTTCAGCGGCAGGCGTTTGAGATATTGCAGCGAGGAATAACCCGTGCCGAAGTCGTCCAAAGAAAAGTGTATGCCGATTCCCTTGAGCACATTCATAGTCACGATCACGGCTTCGACATTTTCCAACAGCATACCTTCGGTGATTTCCAGCTTGAGGCGCGCCGGATTGATCGCGTAACGGCTGATGGCAGCGCGCATTTGCGCGACAAAATCCACCTGTCTAAATTGCTTGGCACTGATGTTCACCGACAGCAGCAGATCACGCGTCGCCTCATGCTCTTGCCACGCCTTGAGTTGCGCACATGCCTGATCCACCACCCATTTCCCTATGGGTAAAATCAGTCCGGTTTCCTCCGCAAGATGGATGAATTCATCCGGCATCAACAAGCCCCGTTCGGGATGCTGCCAACGAAGCAAAACTTCCGCAGCAAGGATGCGATTCTTGCCATCCACTTGCGCTTGGTAATGCAACAGAAATTGCTGCTTCTCAAGCGCGTGGCGCAATTCGTTTTCCAATAAGGCGCGCGAATTGATCAAATCCTGCATTTGCGGATCAAAAAATCTCAGCGTGTTACCGCCCGCTTTTTTGGCCTGATACATCGCAATGTCGGCTTGCTTCATCAATTCTTCTGTGCCGCGCCCGTCACCGTTTAGCAGGGTGACACCGATGCTCGAAGAACTATGGTATTCATGGGAATCAAACGCGTAAGACTGATTGAGCGCGAGCAATAGCTTTTCGCCTATGATTTCCGTCTGCTCTGCCGCCAACCATGCCTGCTCGCTCAAGTCTTCCAAGATAATGACGAATTCGTCACCGCCAATACGCGCCACGGTATCGCCCGCTCGCACGCATGAATACAAGCGTGCGGCAACTTCCCGCAAAAACTTATCGCCCATATCGTGCCCCAGATTGTCGTTCAATGATTTGAAATTATCCAAATCGATGAACAGCAGCGCGCCTGTTCTGTGATGCCGCAAAACAGACGCAACAGCGTGTTGCAATCGGTCAATCAACAAGCGGCGATTGGGCAATGCGGTCAGCGGGTCATAGAATGCCAAGTTGCGAATTTCGTCCGCGCTGGCTTTACGCTCGCTGGTGTCCTGCACAATGGCAATGCCGCCGACGATATTTCCCTGCTCGTTACGCGATGGCGCGCAGGTCAACTCTATCCAGAGTTTGGTATCACTGTAAGTTGCAAAATACTCGCCTTCGTAAAAACCAATCTCGCCCGCCAGCGCGCTTTTTAGCGCGCTGTGTACAGAGCTGTCATTGAGTAATTTCATGTCAATGCCGATGACTTTATCGGTCGAATTACGCAGGATTTCGGCAAAGCGATTGTTGCAAAAAGTGATTATCCAATCTCTGTCGTAATGGAAAATGCCCACCGGCGTGTGTTCCAGCAATAAGCGATAACGTTCCTCGCTGGCGCGTACCGTTGCTTCACGCGCCACCGCCGCAAAACGCAGCGTGAAATTTTCGGTGATATTTCTGTGCAAAACACGCAAAGTGACCAGCATGAAACCGAGATACAACAACACCGAAATGCCCATCGCCACCGACAACTCATCGGCTGCGGCAAACAAGCGTATGACCAACGGCACTTGTATCAGCAAGGCATAAGCGGTCGCGCTAAACAAATCAGATGCAAATGAAATAATCGCCCCGGCGGTCAACCCCGCCACGATAAAGACAAAAAATATTTGATGCTGGGGATGATGCGCCGGCATCATCAAAAAACTTGACGCGCCCCACAGCGCGCCGGCACACAAAACACCGATACGAAATTTCAACAGACGCGAGCGAACGATTTCAAAGCCGTGCGCCGGCGCAAATTTATAATAGGCAATCAGGATGCCACGACCCAGCGCAACGATAAAAGTCAGCGTCAGCCAATCGGAAATTATATTTTCGGCAATCACTGCGCGCTGCAAATAGGCAAGAATCACGGCAAGCAACACGCCAATTATGAGCGAAGCATAGCTTGCCGACAGCATTTTTTCTATTTGCTCAGGATGTATTTTCTTACTCAAATATGCACCCCATTCTGCACAAAAAACTACAGTTTTCCGACTGCCGACTACCGATTGCTACTCATCGCTATCGTCCTGCTCTATGAAACGGAACTCGACACGATCACAATCCTGGTGTTTGTATTTGAGTGATTGCGGTATGAGCAAATATTTTTTGCCGCCAAGTGCGGTGTGAAAACTGCTGTTCGGCATATAGTTCGCCACCAGCAGGCAGACGAGGTTGCTCTCTTCCTCGCCTGCCTTCGAATGTAACCACAAAGCGGATTGCTCATCGTCCAAACGCGCACCGCCGATGCTGGAACGCAATGTCACGATAGAAGTATGACTGGCGAGAATATCGGCACCAACATGCAACAGACTTTCCTCGTCGCGCATCAAGCGACTGACCACCGCAATGCCCCAGTTGGACAATCCTTCAGGCTGTATCGCCAGCAATTCGCCAATACGCATAGTCTCGTTGCCGCGCTGCGGCAGAATCGCGTAAAAACCCGTCGCACTGATGTTGCCCAACTTCCAGTCGGAAATTTTGTTGGAATAGGGATCATCCTCAGCCATGCATTCCAAGGCCTTGTTGTATCCCTTGACCACGCTGATTTGAACTTTGGCCAGCCGCCTAGCCGCGCGGCGTTGGGGCGGGGACGTGACAAATTCCAACAAATAAAGTGCCGCTTCTTTAACCAGCTCCGGATCATAATCGCCCCCCAACACCAGGTCGTCCGGGATGATATTTTTATTCAGCACTTTAATAAGCTGCTCCAGCTTTTCCGACATGCCCGCCATGTCCACGAAACGCATATAGGGATGCACAGTCGTGTCGATATTAACTCGGTGCGGCGGGGCAACGGCGTTCAGATCAAAACCAAACAGCGTCTTGGGACTGGGTTGCGCAGTCACATCCAGTGTCTGAATATATTGGGCGATGATGTGTTCGGTCAGATGCATCGCCAACGGACTCAGCGATGCCACACCGCAACCGTGCCAACCCAACAGTTTTGCGACTTCACGCTTGACCGAAGTTTGGCGCGGGAAGGTGGTGTACAACGTAATCGGCGTGGCCAGATATTCCTGGCGTTCCGCATGTTTGTACAACAGCCCCAAGCGTATCCAAATCTTGTTGTCTACCGGACCGTAATGCACACAGGAATACTTTAGATGCGCTGACAAAATGCGCACGGCGCGACCCACCAACAATGGCAATGAACTCTTGATTGCGGCACTGCCTTTTTCACCTTCGCAATAGCGTTGGAAAACTTTGAAATACGCCT
>JBAVPP010000426.1:0-2560 GCA_049693175.1 Gallionella sp.
GTTTTATGCAGGCGTTCAAACGTGCCGGATACGTGCCGCGCATCGCTATGCAGGTTGGCGATATATTTTCTTTAATCAATCTGGTGAGCGGCGGTATCGGTTTTAGCTTGTTGCCGGGACGTATCGCTTCGTTCAGTTCAAGTATCAAGCTGGTTAAACTCGAAAAACAATACGCGCCTGCACAGCGCATCACCTTGGTGTATGCCAAACACCGCGAGCAGGATACGAATATTTTGGCACTTGCTGCCGAATGTCGTATGTACGGTCGCACCGCGGCCCAACGCTAATCAGACTGTGTTGATTTTGGTCATCTGGAAGGTTGTATATGCATGGCCGTCGCCACCGCTTCGCGGGTGAGATGTGGCGCGAACAGTTCGATGAAATCATAAGTGTAACCGCGCAAATATTCGTTTTTGCGTATCGCAATTTTGGTGGTGCTGGGCGTGAACAGATGCTCGGCTTCTATCATGCGCAAATGTTTGTCGCGCTCCGGAATGTAGGCCATTCTTGCCAGAATTCCGATGCCCAATCCCAGCTCCACATAGGTTTTTATGACATCCGCGTCTATGGCGGTGAGCGCGATGTTGGGTGTGATGCTGGCTTTTTCAAACGCGGCATTGATTTTGCCGCGCCCGCTAAATGCGAAGTCGTAAGTGATGATGGGATATTGCGCGAGTTTTGCCAGCGTGATTTTTTTCTCGTCCAGTAGCGGGTGTTTGGGCGGCGTGATGATGCAATGATTCCATTCGTAGCAGGGCAGGGTGACCAGATCGTCATACAGTGCCAGACTTTCGGTGGCGATGCCGATGTCGGCTTCACCGCTTAATAGTTGTTCCGCAATCTGCGTCGGGCTGCCTTGATGTAATCCCAGCTTCACGCCGGGATAACGTTTGATGAATTGTTTGACGGTGGGCGGCAAGGCATAGCGCGCTTGGGTATGTGTGGTGGCGATGGTGAGATGCCCGCTGTCTTGCGAATGAAATTCTTGCGCGACTTGTTTGAGATTTTCCGCGTCGTGCAACATGCGCTGGGCAATCGCCAACACCGCCTTGCCCGGCTCGGTCAAGGTTACGATGCGTTTGCCGTTGCGCACGAAAATGTCTATGCCCAATTCTTCTTCCAGCAGTTTGATTTGTTTGCTGATGCCCGGCTGCGAGGTATACAGCGCGCCAGCGGCATTGGAGATGTTCAACTCTTGACGCACGACTTCGTTCAAAAATCTAAGTTGTTGCAAATTCATATTCGGCCTTCATTATTCCTGTTGGTTATAAGACTCTAACATAAAAGTATTTAGAGATATAAAGCGCGCAACCTAGAATGCGCTTCATAAATTCAATCGGGCAGTTTAGCGTGGACGCGATATACACATTATCAGGTTTTTTGGTCGGACTGGTCGTCGGGGTTACCGGGGTCGGCGGCGGCTCGCTGATGACCCCGCTGCTGGTGTTGTTGTTCGGCGTGTCTCCGGTGACGGCAGTGGGCACGGATTTGTTGTATGCCGCGCTGACCAAGTCTTTGGGCGGTTGGGTGCATGCGCGCAAAGGTTCGGTGGATTGGAAAGTGGCGGGACTGTTGGCGATAGGCAGTTTGCCCGCTGCTGCAATCACAATCATTTTGTTGAAATATCTGGCGTTGGACGAAAAAACGCTGCGCGGTTTGGTAACCGGTGTGTTGAGCGTGGCTTTGCTGGCGACAGCGGCGGCGTTGTTGTTCAAAGAAGCCATCAAAAATATCGCGCGTCGTGAGGTCGGTTCGATTGATGAATTGCACCACCGCCATTTGCCCGCCGCGACCATACTCGTCGGTGCGGTGGTTGGGGTGTTGGTGACGATTTCCTCGGTCGGCGCGGGTGTGTTGGGTACGGTCGCGCTACTGTTTTTATATCCGCGTATGGCAGCGGTGAAAGTGGTCGGCACAGACATCGTCCATGCCGTGCCGCTCACCGCGCTGGCGGGGATGGGGCATCTGGCATTGGGTACGGTGGATTTGGTTTTGCTGGGCAGTTTGTTGTTGGGTTCATTGCCGGGCATTTATATCGGCAGTCATCTGAGCGCAAAAGTGCCGGAAAAGATTTTGCGTCCGGTGCTGGCAACCCTGTTGCTGGTGATTGGCACGCGCATGGTTTTGTACTAAAAATAATTTTGATTTGTGAAGGAGTGACATGAGTATCAATCCGCAAGATTTATCAGACTTGGAAGAAATCGACCGTCTCGAACAGAACATCCAAAGTTTCAACGAGGGCCATATCGACCCGGATCGTTTTACTTCGGTGCGTTTGCAGCAGGGTGTGTATGGCCAGCGTCAGGAAGGCGTGAATATGCTGCGCATCAAGATTCCCGGTGGGCGTATCAATGCGAATCAGTTGGAGGCGATTGCCGATGTGACACAGACTTTTTCGCAGCGCGGCATCGCACACGTCACCACGCGCCAGGCGATACAAATCCATTTCATTCCGCTGGCAAAAATGCCCAGCGCGATGCGCCGTTTGGCCGAGGTAAAAATGACTTCGCGCGAGGCTTGCGGAAACACCGTGCGCAATATGTCGGCGTGTGCCTTGTCC
>JBAVPP010000427.1:0-4947 GCA_049693175.1 Gallionella sp.
TACTGCTAGACACACCCATCGCCGTCAATGCGGGAGTCAACTGTGTGGTCAATGCCACACGCTTTGCATCCAACTGTGCGGTAGTCAACGTTGAAAATGCCGGACTGTTAAGGTACGTATCAACGGCTGTTCCGGCAACATTTCTAATAATGAGGTCGGTAAATGGGGTGATGTTAATCGTGCCCCCCACATCGGCTGATGTTGCCGCAGAATAAAGCGAGACTGTTTTACCGCCTACCGTACCACTGGCAAGAAAAGCATACGGTGCTTTCAATCCGGTCACGTCGACCGAGTAATTCCCATTTGCCTGAATGGGGATGTTAGTTTTAACGGGTTGTGCGTTGGTCGAACTATCCCTGACCGACACAAAGCCTATGACTGGCGCGCCCGCCGCTGCTGTACCGCTGATGATGGTTGATGCGGCTGGCAAAGGTGTTGTTGCTGCTGTTCCACCACCGCCCCCGCCACAACCGGTTAGTAGCGCGACAAAAAAAACCGCAAACAATGAAAGGGAAAGTTGAAAACGCCTGAATAGGGAATTCATTTTAGTGCCTCCTTAAGCTTTATAGATTGGTGGTTCGAAATTTGGGCGTAACCATCAAGACCCGAAAGCCGCTATTCCAAAAAATCTATCCAAAAACCGTTAGGCTCAGCGACCATGAAGGCCACTTTACGCCTACGGTTAAACAAGTCAAGTTTATATAAGTGTCGGCTTATGTATTGCTTTGGCGACAAAAATAGTTGCGCTGTGGAATAATGCCAGCACTGTTGAATTTTCCATCGTCATGCCCGCCAACACCTTAGCCGCTTTGCATCCCGGTGACATCGCCACCATCGTTTCGATACACGCCGAAGAAGCCTTGCATCAACGTCTGCTCGCGCTGGGATTTCGCACCGACAAGCAAATTGAGTTGATACGCAAAGCCGCATTTTCCGGCCCGCTGCAAGTGCGTATCGGCACCACCGACATCGTGCTACGCAAGAGCGAGGCGGCGAAAATTAAGGTGTTAAAAGTATGAGCAAAACAATTAGCCACAGAGATCACAGAGGACACAGAGATAAAACTGTTTCCTCTCTGCGCGCTCTGTGTCCTCTGTGGCAAACAAGGTTTTCAAAATGAAGCGCATCGCACTCCTCGGTATGCCCAACACCGGCAAGTCCACGCTGTTCAATCGCATGACGGGCGGTTCGGCGCGGGTCGGAAATTGGCCGGGTATCACGGTGGAATTATTGAGTGGCAAAATTCTACTCGGTAGCGACATGGTGGAGATTATCGACCTGCCCGGCATCTATGATTTGCACGGCTATTCCGATGACGAACAAGTGGTGCGACACTTCTTGCACGACAACGTGCCCGACCTCGCTTTGGTGATTCTCAATGCCACGCAAATCGAACGCCAGATGAGTTTATTGCTGCAACTCAAGCAGCTCAATATGAACCTCGTGGTGCTGCTCAATATGGCGGACGAAGCCAAAAAATTCGGCATCAGCATAGACAGCAAAAAAATGTCCGAGCTGTTGGAGATGCCGATATTTTTACTTAGCGGAAAATACGGCAACGGTTATCACGAGGCTCTGCAAGCGATTACTAAAGCCCTGCGCTATCCCACACCCGGCATGGCGGAACAGTTGCGCAGCCAGTTGGAACAGGATGAACACATCGCCACCGAAATGGCGCGCGTGATGCAACAGGCAGTGCAAATTCCCGCGCGTTTGCCGGAAAATCTCACCGAAAAACTTGACCGCGTGATGCTGCATCCGTGGCTAGGCTTGCCGATATTTTTCGCCATCATGTATCTCTTGTTCCAAGGGATTTTTCTGCTCGGTTTGCCTTTGCAAAACGGCATCGCAACCGGCCTCGGTTGGCTGCGTGAAGCTCTGCTTGCCCCCGCCTTAAGCGCGCTGCCGCAGGCCATGCAAGGCTTGCTGCTGGACGGCATTTACAACGGTGTGGCAACGGTCGCCGCGTTCGTGCCTATCATCGTGCTGTTCTTTTTATTCATGGCGATGGTGGAAGACAGCGGCTATTTATCGCGCGCCGCTTTTTTGATGGACGCACTGATGGCGAGATTGGGATTGGACGGACGCGGTTTCGTGATGTTGTTGATGGGCTTCGGCTGCAACGTACCCGCGCTGATGGGCACACGGGTGATGCGCTCCCGTGCCATGCGCTTACTGACTATGTTGGTCATTCCGTTCTCGCTATGCTCGGCACGCTTGCAAGTTTTCGTATTCATCACCGCCGCGCTGTTCTCCCCGCACACCGCACCGCTGGTGCTGTTCAGCCTATATTTATTCAGCTTCGCCGCCGCGATTCTGACCGCGCTGCTATTCAAAAATAAATTCAAAAACAATGAACCGTTCGTGTTAGAACTACCGCCTTACCGCTTTCCCACCGCGCGCCAAATGGTGTTGCGCGGCTGGCAAGAGGTCACGCACTTTTTACGCCGTGCCACGCAATTCATCATCGCCGGCGTGGTGCTGGTTTGGCTGCTCACACATGTGCCATTTTCTGCCGTACCCGCCAGCGCGGACACATTATCCGGCATGATAGGAAACTGGCTGCATCCGCTGTTTGCACCCCTCGGTATCACGCCCGAACTCACCATCGCGCTGATTTTCGGCTTCGTCGCCAAAGAGATTGTTATCGGTTCGCTCGCGGTGATTTACGGACTGTCCGGCACGGCACTCGGCGGCGCGTTGGCGCATCAACTCGACTGGGTGCAAGCCTATAGCTTCATGCTGTTCACGCTCATTTACACACCGTGTTTATCCACCATTGCCACGCTCAAAAGCGAATCCAAAGATAACCGCTTCACGCTGTTTGCTATCTTTTGGTCGCTGGGGCTGGCATGGCTGGTGAGCTTTTTGTTTTATCAAGGCGCGAGAATGCTGGGCTATTAAAAACTCAAGCAAACCGGCATCGCCGGAAACTCTATATAATCGGCATCATGTAAATTTTCAGAACCATTTGAATATTGGTGTTCTGCGTTTACCAATCGGGAATCCGTGATGGACCAACAGATATTGACACTGCTGAACGGGGACGAGAGTTGCTACCCACGCGCACTGGAGCAGCAGTTTCCACGCGTGCTGAAAAACATCGTCGCCAGTTGGGACACGCCCAACATGGAAAATTATTTGTATGAATTGTTGATCGACACCCGTAATGGCACGCGTCAGGGATTTCCACCGGAAGTCGCATCGGATATTTTCAACCTGCAAAAAGCCTACCGCGCCCAGCACATGCGCATGAATGAAATCGCCGACGTATGGGGCGACATTCCCGAGCAAAAAAGAATCGAGTTGGCGGAGTTGGGTTACACCACTTCACTCGGATGTTTTGTCCGTGCGGTGGAAGCGGGCAGCGAGGCCGCCGTGCAAATATTTTTGTCCAGCGGCGTGGACATGGAGTTGCGCGACGAGCGTTATTGGACACCGCTCATCATCACGGCTTTCCACGGTCACGAACCCTTGGCATCCATGCTCATCAATTGCGGCGCAAAAATTCAAGTGCAGGATAGAAACGGCTACACACCGCTGCATTGGAGTTCGTTCAACGGACATGCGCGTGTCGTGGAATTACTGCTCAAACACGGCGCGGAAGTCGATGCCGCCAGCCAATTCGGTTGGACCGCTTTGATGCAAGCCGCCACGCGCGGATATTTCCCGGCTGTGACCAAACTGCTGGTACATGGCGCGGATGTCAATCGTGTCACCTCGGATGGCTGGACGGCCTTGCACAAAGCCGCCGCAAACGGCAACGACGACATCGTTTTGTTGCTGCTGCAAAAAGGGGCGGATCGTTCTGTCGCCTATCCGGACGGCAGCACCGCGCTCTCGCTCGCAAGCAAAAATCATCATGACAAAATTGTCGAGTTGCTGAAAAATTTCAAGCTTCCCGCATCGCATTAAAAATCATCGCACGCCAAAATTCAGCCAGCGCGCTTGCTTGGTCGCTGTGTAATCAATCTATGCCGAGATGAAAAATATTCTCGCGCAAACGGCTCACACCGCGTTCACGGAAACGCGGGTTTTGTTCCAGCACATCCAACTCGGCCAATTTGCGTACTTTGGCATACTTGCCATACAAAGACTCGACTTCACCGGCAGAAACCGCGAACGGCGGGCCGGACATTTCCGCTTGGGGATAATCAAAGGTAATGAGCAACAGCTGCGTGCCGCGCGGCAAAATACTGACCAGATGTTGGGCATAGCGTTCTCGCATTTCCGGCGGCAATGCCACCAAAGACGCGCGATCATAAACCGCCTTGACGTGTGTCATATCCTCCTTTTTCAAAGCGAAAAAATCCCCGCACAGAATGCGAATATCGTCCGCCGCGCAAAGTTGAAATTCATGCTGCTCGGCGTGCTGCGGCACATATCCGTTCTCTTCAAAAAAAGCTTTAACGGCGAGGGGACTGAGTTCCACGCCCAGCACCGCATGACCTTGCTGGCGCAGCCATAACAAGTCCAAACTTTTACCGCACAGCGGCACAAACACCTCGTTACCCCGAGCCAATTTCAAAGTCTGCCAATATTGATGCAAATGAGGATTGATTTCGTCCTGGTGAAAACCAATCTCCTCACGTTGCCAACGCTCCAGCCAAAAATCTTTTTCCATTTTTTATCCCGGTTTGATTATTTAGGATGCTGCCTGCGTCGCATTGTACGACAGGCGATTGATGACGACACCTTCGATAAAAATGCCGGCGTTCACGCGTGGTTACCACCCCCTCGGAGCTATAACCTTTACTCCCATCGGGTAATTGACGACAGCCTGACAGACGCTTGTAATCCGACGCTGGGTGTCGTGACTCGACCATATCGCCGGCTGATATTCAAAGAGTGGGGCGCGAACCTTTTGACCGATCCGGTTACACACTTAATGGGGGATATTATGGCAATTGCGTTTAAGGATTTTCATGGGAAATTTTTGCAAAATTG
>JBAVPP010000428.1:0-1574 GCA_049693175.1 Gallionella sp.
GGAATATGCCATCACCCGATAACTGTCGCAGTTGTTGGGTATAGCGGTTCAGCTTCGCCTCATCCATTTGCTCGCCTTCCTTGACCGCTTCAATGCGCACGATGGAATAGCCACTCTGCGCGGCTTCAATTCCCACGTATTGCGGCAACTTGGCAGCATTCGCCTGGAAAATTTGCCTTACGGTTTCCGCATCCAAATTGCCATGTTTTTCGCGCGAGACAGTCTGCGCCGCGCCCCAAACCAAGGACGATTTGCCGCTTTTTTGCAACTCATCCAACGCGGACTTTCCTTGTTGTGCAGCCAAGGTCATAGCCTGTTCGCGCGTCAGTCTTTCTTGGATGGTAGCTTGCACATCGCTCAACGCTCTTACGCTGGAGGGTTTGTATTCCAACACCCGCGCCGCCAACAATGTCGAGGGTGCAATTTCCATCGCGGTGGTATTGCGTTTATTCTTCAACACGTCGTCGCTAAACACCGCTTGCAAAGTCTTAGCGTTCCAAAGTTCGGAGCTGCTTACGCCTTTACTCAACCAACCGCTCTGTTCGATTTTGGCATCCGCAAGTTCCGCCGCCGGTTTCAGCGTGTCGCTTTGCTCGTAAACGGTGTTGCTGAATTTTTCAGCCAGCTCGGCAAACTTTTCATTGGCTTTTTGCAATCGCAATTTAATCATCACGCCTTCACGCGCTTCATCGAACGGCAATACACGCGCCGCTTTAATCGCGGTCACTTTGATAATGTGATAACCAAAATCAGATTTGACCAAACCGCTGGTCTCGCCTTGTTTCAGCGAGAACGCCGCATCTTCAAATGGCTTAACCATTAAACCGCGACCAAATAAACCCAGATCCCCACCTTTGGCAGCCGAACCCGGATCCTGGGAAAACTCTTTCGCCAGTTCGGCAAATTTTCCCGGATTTTGCTTGAGTTGCGCCAGAATATTTTCCGCTTTGACCTTCGCCGCATCTTGCTCTGCTTGAGGTGCTTTTGTCGCTGCCGCAATCAAAATATGAGACGCTTGACGCTGTTCCGCCTGACTATAATCAGCCTGATGTTCATCGTAAAATTTGCGTGCTTCTTCCGCCGACACTATGGTCTTCGCCATCAAACCATCGGCCGAAAATTTCACGTATTCAACTCTAGCTTGCTCGGGAACAGAAAAATCTTTTTGATGGTCGTCATAATATTTTTTGATTGCCGCCTGATCAACTTTCACTTGCGCCATCAAGCTTTGTAGCGGAATAGTTGCGACACTAACCACGCGCTGCTGTTCGTACAAACGCATAATCTTTTCAGCCGAAACCTTGGATACATAACCGTTTTGCACATAGGTATCATTTAATTGCTGTTTTGCCAACTCGTCGCGCACTCGCGCTTCATACATCAACGGTGAAAGATTGTTATTTGCCAGCACAGCCGCATAACGCTTGTTATCAAACTTGCCGTTGTCCTGAAAAGCTTGCTCGTTGCCGATGTACTGCGCGATCTCATCATCGGTAATCACCAAGCCTGCCACTTTGGCACGATCGGCCAGCAAATGCTGCGAAATCATTTCGTCCAACACCGCGCGTTTGAAT
>JBAVPP010000429.1:0-3761 GCA_049693175.1 Gallionella sp.
AGCCCATTTGCGTGAGCGTGTGATACCAGCCGAAATGCAGTGTCAAAAACGCCATCGGCAACGCCCACAATAACGCGCCGACCAGCGCGATTTTTACCAGACCAACCCAGCGAAATTTTGCATGTTCAGGCGTGGGTGTGTCATCGTCGATTAACGCCGCACCAAACGATTTTTGGCTCTTGCCGTGCCCGCCACCCGCTTTGAATTTGCCCGGCGCAACACGTCCGCCGACATAGCCTATCAATGCCGCCGCCGCGACAATGGCGGGGAACGGCACATCGAGCGCGAAAATGGCAAGAAAAGATGCGCCCGCAATCACCCACAAAAAATTATTCTTGAGTGCCCGCGAACCTATGCGGTGCGCGGCTTGCAGCACGATGGCAGTCACGGCGGGTTTGATGCCATAGAACAATCCCGCCACGACAGACATATCGCCAAAAGCAATATATATCCACGATAATCCAACTAAAACGAATAAAGATGGCAGCACGAATAACACACCCGCGATAATGCCGCCCCAAGTTTTATGCATCAACCAGCCGATGTAAACCGCGAGTTGTTGCGCTTCCGGGCCGGGCAACACCATGCAAAAATTAAGCGCGTGCAAAAAACGCTGCTCGGAAATCCAGCGTTTTTTCTCGACCAAATCGTGATGCATGATGGCGATTTGTCCCGCCGGTCCGCCGAAGCTGATGCATCCTAATTTGAGCCAATACCAAAAGGCTTGGGCGAGCGTGACCGGTGCGGGGGGTGAATTAAAATCAGGGGCTTGTTGCGGCATGACTCCTCCTTGGATAGTCCAATGTCAGAGCAGGCCTTGGACGGAGAGTCGTCTTGCAGCGGGGAGGCTGCTTAATCCCCAATGACGCGCATTATCTACACAACAAAAGTCATGCACAAGTCTGTCTGCGCAACAACCCGCATCACGGGTATAGCATGTGCCAAGGCACGGGGTCATGGTTGACCGCAGTAACGACTATGTAGAGGAACACACATTGCGCAGCCAACCATGCAAGCAGTTTGATGTGTATGGTCTTGCCGTATCGAATCGCGATTTCACCCAATGCGATGTAAAGCAATAGTGCGGCGATTTTGCCTTGCAACCAAGATGCGCCGAATAGCGAAAGATGTAATTTGACCGCCATTGCGACGGCACTGCCAAGTAAAAGCGTGTCGATGAGATGCGGGGTGAATTTCACCCAGAGTTGTTGCAATAGTCCGGGGTTACGCCAACTCCAAAATCCGCGCATGAAAAACATCGTGTAACTGAGTGCCGCGCAAGAAATGTGCAGCACCTTGAGCGAGTTCAGAATCATTTCAACGCGACCCGTTCTTGCGCATGGCGTTCGGCGCGCTCATAAATTTCCAACAAATCATCTTCGCTCACGTCGATCACGCTGTCCATATCGTTCAACGCCTGTTGAATATCCGTCGCCAAAATTTCCACGGGTGGCGGCGGCGGTTGGACGGGCCTCGAACCATGCGGATGCGGCGCGGGATAACGGCGACCGGGCAACAGATTGTTAATGATGAGCGCGAGCAATAATATCGCACCGACATTGATTATCAGGATAAAAACCACCCATGTGCCGCCCATCGCGTGAAACTGCGCGCTACCCAAAACGATACCGAGTGCGGTGGCCGCGCCGGGCGGGTGCAGCGCGTCCAACAGGTGCATAAACAGAATTGCCAAACCCACACTGATTGCCGCTGAGATTACCGCGTCTTTTATCAGATAACTGATGAACCATCCGGCAAGTGCCGAAACCAAATGCCCAATCACCAGATTCCACGGTTGCGCCATCGGGCTGTGCGGCGCGGCGAATAACAGCAGCGTCGATGCGCCCATTGATGCCACGATAAATAAAGGAAAATGTCCGGGTGGAAGAAAATCGATCAACAGTCCCAACCACAAGATAGCGATGCCGCCCGCAAGCCCGGCGCGTAACTTTTCCGCGAGTGTGACCGTGGCGGGATGCGGCAAAAAAAGTCGTAGAAAATCTTTCATAATAAGAACGTTTTCGTGGCGGAATATTCGCGAACGCTAACATAAAAATCCTCGCGCAAAAAATTAAATGTTCCGGCATAATCCGCCCTGCCGTTCAAACCGACTGGGAGAGAGTGCCGATACCAGGCATCGCCGAAGGCGTATCACCCGTAACCGCTCAGGCTCAAGAACCATCGGAACAGGCAAATCTGGAGAGTGCTGTTAAACACAGCCACCGAAGGGGCACGCGACAATCAAATGCCTTTAAGAACCTCGCTCAGTAGATTCTTAAAAGCAATCGTAATCTCTCAGGTACCAAGGACAGATGGGGCGCAGCGCGATTTTCGTGCTGCGCCTTTTTTATTTGCCGAAAGAAAATATGACAACTCTTAAACAGACTCCCTTGAACGCGACGCATCGTGAGATGGGCGCGAAAATGGTGGACTTCGGCGGCTGGGATATGCCGGTGAATTATGGTTCGCAAATCGACGAGCATCATCAGGTGCGCAACGATGCCGGCATGTTCGACGTGTCGCATATGCGCGTGGTGGACATGAAAGGTGTGGGCGTGCGCGACTTTTTGCGCTATTTGCTGGCGAACAATGTGGACAAGTTGGTCATGCCCGGCAAGGCTTTGTATTCCGCAATGCTGAAGGAAGACGGCGGCGTAATCGACGATCTCATCGTTTATTTTATGAGCGAGTCGTGGTTTCGCATCGTGGTCAACGCGGGCACGGCGGACAAGGACATCGCTTGGATGAAACAACAAGCGGAAATTCATGCGCCGCAAATTGCGATTGCCGATCACCCTGAATTGGCGATGATCGCCGTGCAAGGCCCGAACGCCAGAGCGAAAGTTTGGGAAGCCTTGCCAGGCAGTTTGAACCTGACAGAAAAGTTAATTCCGTTCAGCGCGGTGGAGATGGGCACGATGTTTATCGCACGCACCGGCTACACTGGCGAGGATGGTTTTGAGATTATGATTCCATCCAATGCCGCACCGTTTTTCTGGAAAATCTTAGCGGAAAAAGGCGTGAAACCCATCGGTCTGGGTGCGCGTGACACGCTGCGTTTGGAAGCCGGTATGAATCTGTATGGTCAAGATATGGACGAGAATGTCGGCCCGCTGGAATCGGGTTTGGCGTGGACGGTGGATCTAAAAAGTGAACGCGATTTCATCGGTAAAGCGGCGTTGTTGGCGAACCCGCCAAGCAGCAAATTAGTCGGGCTGGTGCTGTTGGATAGAGGCGTGTTGCGCGGTCATCAAAAAGTACAAACGCCACATGGTGACGGCGAAGTTACCAGTGGTAGTTTTTCACCCACATTGGAAAAATCCATCGCGCTAGCGCGTGTGCCTAAAGAAGTGCAAGTTGGTGATACAGTGCAGGTCGCCATTCGCGATAAGATGCTGGCTGCGCAAGTGGTGAAGTATCCGTTTGCACGTAATGGCAAGGCTGTAATTTAAGACAAAAAACAAAAAAATTTTATTCAAACCTAAATTTTTGGAGAACCCCATGAGCAATCCAAGCAACCTGAAATACACCTCATCACACGAATGGATTAAGACCGAGGCCGACGGCACGATTACCGTCGGTATCACGCAGCATGCGCAAGAATTATTGGGCGACATGGTATTCGTCGAAGCTCCGACTGCCGGACGCAAATTGAAAGCCAAAGAAGAATGCGCGGTGGTGGAATCGGTCAAAGCGGCTGCCGATGTTTACGCGCCCGTTGCCGGTGAAGTTCTCGCCGCAAATAGTGAATTGGATAGCTC
>JBAVPP010000430.1:0-4622 GCA_049693175.1 Gallionella sp.
GATGTCGGATGCTTTGCCTTGCGGATGCAAACTTTCATACACGCTCACCCAGTCCGGGCGGTAGCTTTGGCTGTTGTAATCCCATTCGTGATAGTGACGCGGCGGTAAACCTTTCAGTTCTTCGCCCGGCTCAATTTTGCGCTGCTCATCGAAGGCTTCTTCCTCGTCGCCTTCCTCGATGAATTGCCACATCTGACGATTGTCATCACGGTAGTCGATCACGGTATCGGTGAAATGCGTCTTGGGCAAATTGTCGCTTTGCAAGCGGGTGCGCGCCACAAACGAGACCGCCAGATCCGCCATTTCCTGCGTGCTGGAATCTCCCTGCGACAGCAACTCATGGAAGCGTTTTGCGTACTCGACGATGTGCGTGTTCTGGTACGGATGCGCCGCATCGAGTATGGCTCGCGACAGCATCGCCAGACGATGACGTATGGTGGATTCTATGGCCGGATCGCAGGCATTTTCAGCCGGAGTCGGGTGCAATGCCAAGAAGATACGGCGCATCCCCGGATACTCGCGCATCGCCAGAAATTCCACGCGACTGTCTTCCAAAAACTCGGCCGCCATGCGCTGGAACGGACTCATATTGTCGGCGATGATTGCCCGCGTCCAACGCCTGTGCCCCACGATGTGGGTCAATGCGGCGCGATAACGATCCAGACCGGCGATACCTTTGCTCTCCTCATAGACATCCGGCAAACGTATGCCCAGTTTGTCGTAATAAGGTATGGGTTGACGCAACTCATCAAAGGCATTGGAGTAGGGGATGAGCATATCTTCGTCTTGCCACAAGCCGCGCAAAAACAAATCCAGTTTGCGTTCGTTGTCCACCAACAAAGTGCCATGCCGTTCGCGTTGCAACACGGCGCGACTATCCGCCGATTGCAGGCTGAAATAGTCAACTTGGCGATCGGGATGGTCGTTGTAATAACGCACCCCGTAGTCCACCCAGTTCTTCAAACTCGACAAAGAAAGTTGATGCAGCAACACCGGAATTTGTTTGAAAAATTCCGGCAGTCCCGGACTCGGAAAAGTTTGATGTATGCCGTGTATCGAGCCGGTGGTGCGCTCCATGAAGTCCAGCACCAACTCCATGTAGTCGTGCATCTGCCCGCCTGATGGCAGTCTGCGCGCGGCGGTCGGCAGCGATTGCAAAAAGGGTACGATGGCTTTGCTGTTCGGCGATTTTGCCATTTTGCGTATCGTGCCCATGACATCATCCAGCGCGTCTTCACCCCACGCTTTTGCCACGCTCGGCCACGCTTCCAGAAAAATGAGTATCGGTTCCGCACCGCGCCCCATTTTGCCGAGGAAACGCGCGTTTTCGATATACGCATCCATGCCCCGATTGCTCAGTACCGTGAACGCTTCACGCATACAATCGGCGAACACGGGCTCTACGCGCGGAAAGCCGCAGTCCAACGTTTTCCAGTAACTTTCAAACTCTTGCGGGATGGTTACGGTTTCCATGATTTTCGCTTAGGCGAACACCGCATCAATCGCGTGATCCAGCGTGTCGCGTATATCTTTGTCGTCGGTGATAGGACGCACCAAAGCCATACGACATGCGGCTTTCGGCTCGACACCGCCTTTAATCAAGGTTGCCGCGTACACCAACAGACGCGTCGAAATACCCTCATCCAAACCATGTCCTTTTAAGTTACGCGCGGCTTGACCTATTTTCACCAGCTTGGCGGTGAGGGCTTTATCCATACCGGTTTCTTTGCTCAGAATATCGGTCTCGACTGCTGCCGTCGGATAATCAAAATCGAACGCGGTAAAACGCTGCTTGGTCGATTGCTTCAAATCCTTCATCAAACTTTGATAGCCGGGATTATAGGAAATCACCAACTGAAAATCGGGATGCGCGTGTATCAACTCGCCTTTTTTATCCAGAGGCAAAGTGCGACGGTGATCGGTCAGCGGGTGAATGACCACGGTGGTGTCCTGACGCGCTTCGACGATTTCATCAAGATAGCAAATCGCACCGATACGCGCCGCAGTCGTCAGCGGGCCATCCAACCAGCGCGTGCCATTCGCGTCCAGCAAATAACGTCCGACCAAGTCGCTCGCGGTCATGTCTTCGTTACACGCCACGGTGATCAGCGGCTTGTTTAATTTCCACGCCATGTATTCGACAAAGCGCGACTTACCGCAACCTGTCGGACCTTTCACCATCACCGGCAAACGTGCCGCGTAAGCCGCTTCATACAGCGTGACTTCATCGCCTTGCGCCTGATAAAACGGTTCTTGTTCAACCTTGTATTGATCTTTATTGGACATACTATTCTCCAATCATTACCACTTATCCGCGTGGTCTATACGGTTTTAATTTTTGGAAAAAAACGCCCCCAACGAGTGGGGGCGAATTTCAAACACAAGCTCGAACTTCTAAGCTTACTTGTGTACGCCCAACTTTTCGCGCCAGCCTGGGAAAATCTTGTCGGCATCTTTAGGGAACGACTCAAATGCGCGAGCAAATTCTTTATGCTCTTTCGCAAACTCGATGGGGTCAGCACCCGACTTCCAGCACTCCTAAGATTGACGCAGAGAAATCGCGCCAGCCGCTGGAGAATCAATGTGACCGTAAGAGCCGCCACCCGATGTGTTAATCACGTTACCGTGACCCAAGTTTTCAAAGAAACCTGGCAGACGCAACGCATTCATACCGCCCGAGATGATAGGCGTGGTTGGCTTCATGCCGTGCCATTCTTGATGGTAGTAAGGACCATCAGCAGAATCACGTTCGATCATGTAAGCGATGTTGCGATCGTCATTACCACCTTCCATTTTGCCGAAGCCCATCGTGCCCACGTGGATACCGGACGCACCTTGCAAACGGCTCAATTTACCCAACACGAACGCTGTGTAACCACGCACGGCTGAAGGCGAAGTAATCATGCCGTGACCCGCGCGGTGATAGTGCAGATATTGCTGTGGATACTGACGACGTGCTGTCGTAATCATGCCTGGACCGCCAACGAAACCATCAACCAGGAAAGCCACTTTGTTTGCATCCGGGCCAAACGTTTCCAGAATGTAATCGGCACGTGCCAACATTTCGTAGTGATCGTCAGCGGTGATGTTAGCCGAGAACAATTTTGCATCGCCAGTTTCATCCATCGCGCGTTTCATTGCGTCGTAGACCAATGGGATGACTTTTTTGGTTGGACAGAAAGTTTGGTTGCCTTGCGGTTCATCATTTTTGATGAAGTCGCCGCCCAACCAGAATTGGTATGCCGCTTTGGCAAATGGCTCGGGACGCAGACCCAATTTTGGCTTGATAATCGTACCGGCGATATAACCGCCATCTTTGCGTGGACGACCCAAAATGTCCCACATGTCGCTGATGTCGCGCGATGGGCCATCGAACAAGCGCAGCATCGACCAAGGAACGTAAAAGTCTTGCATTTGCAGATGTTTCACGTCGCCCATACCCTGGTTATTACCAATCGCCAAAGTCAGGAAAGAAACAATCATCGCACGACCGTCGGTCACGTTGCGATCGAACAATTCGTTCGGGTAAGCCACTTTCATCACGCCTTTGGCTTCATCGATGAAGTACACCAGCGCGTCCACGCCTTTGGTGAAATCATCGGTTGTTGAAACTTCAACGTTGGTACCGGTTGAGGATTCAGCCGCAATGTGCGCTGCCACTTCCAAGTAACCATAGCCGGTTGCCGGTTGCATGTGATAAGCCACGAGAATGTGCTTGTCACCTTTGATCAGATCTTCTTCTTTTAAACTCAGATCTGCATAACGATTCGATTGATCCATTACGTCTTCTCCCAAATAAATTAACGATGATTGTTTTTTTACCACACGACATTTGCAACTGCTACGGATGCAACTATAAGGCTGACTTGATATAAGCGATAGTCAATTATTTTTATAAAAACCATAAGTTATACTTATGGTTTATGATATCCGCTCACATACGAGTCTAGACACCCATGCTGCACTTTACTTTGCGACAATTACAAGTATTTGAAAAAGTGGCAAGCCACTTAAACTACTCGCGCGCAGCCGAGGAACTATACCTATCCCAGCCCGCCGTGTCGATGCAAATCAAACAATTGGAAGGCCACATCGGGCTGCCCTTGTTTGAGCAGATGGGCAAAAAGATTTTTCTCACCGAAGCGGGACGGGAACTATTTCATTACGCGCGCAGCATTGCTCAACAACTCACCGAGATGGAAGCGATGTTCGATGAAATGAAAGGTTTGGGGCAGGGCAAGCTCACGCTGTCGGTGGTAAACACCGCCAACTATTTCACGCCGCAATTGCTGGCGGATTTTTGCAAACTACATCCCAACATCAATATCAACCTGCAAGTCGCCAACCGCGATGCGGTGCTCAAACAACTTGCCGACAACACCACCGATCTCGCTATCATGGGTCAACCGCCGTCGGGACTGGATATCAACTCTAAACAATTTATGGATAATCCTTTGGTGGTGATTGCTGCACCTTTGCATCCGCTGGCAAAAACCAAACACGTTAAATTTTCGCAACTCGCGGAGCACGCTTTTGTTTCGCGCGAGCAAGGTTCTGGAACACGCAGCGCGATGGAGCGCGTGTTTGCGCAACATCACATCCACCCGCACATCAGCATGGAA
>JBAVPP010000431.1:0-6926 GCA_049693175.1 Gallionella sp.
CGTTGCCGGTACGTGTGGTAGGCACGGCCTTGAACGCGGCCAAGCTGGCAACTAACGCGTGCGATACCGGCGGTGCGAATGTGGCACTGACTTTTGATAACACCGGAACGGCGACACCAACTTTGCAATATGCCGATGTCGGCAACATGAGCGTCACCGCGAATTTTACCGGCACAGCGGGCACGAGTACCGCCGGGTTGAGCATGACGGGCGGCGGTAACTTCATTGTTGCGCCGCATCATTTCAGCGTGAGCACCAATGCCGCCGCAACCAATAAATCCGGCAAGCCACTCAATGCGACGGTCACAGCCTTGAATAATTCCGGCGTGGCAACGCCAAATTTTGGCAAAGAATCCACGCCGGAAAGCATCTCGCTTACCCATGCAAAATGTCAACCGACTGGCACGGGTTCATCGGCTGGCAGCCTAGTATCCAGCGTCGGCATGTTCACTGCCGGGGTGACCAGCACCACCACTTTCACCTGGAGCGAAGTCGGCAATATTGATTTAATCGCCACACTCGCCAGTGCCAATTATCTGGGTTCAGGACTGTCGGCAACGGGGAATACCGGCGCGGGTGGCACGCTCTGTAGCGGTGGTATCGGAACGGTGGGGCGATTCGTTCCAGACCACTTTATCACCAGCGTGACACAAGGTTGTGCGGCGGGTAGTTATACATATTCTGGTCAACCCTACACGGTCAGAATCACGGCATTGAATGGCCTTGCCGTGCCGACCACGACGACGAATTACGACGGCTCATCGGCAACTTCGCCAAATTTTGCCAAGGCGGTCACGCTGTCTGATGCCAGCGGTGCGACGGTCGGCACCTTGAGCAACACCGCGATTGCGGCGACGGCATTTAGCTCCGGTGTGGCGAGCGTCAGCACGCCGGTTTATACCTTCACCAATCAAACGAGCACACGCCAGACCGCGCCGACCACTATCACCATCAGAGCCGTAGATATCGATGCGGTGAGTTCATCCGGTTTTAGCGAAGGAACAAACACGATCTATGCCGGGCGCGTCAACTTGGGCAATGCCTATGGATCGGAGTTGGTCGATTTGCAAATCCCCGCGACGGCGCAATATTGGAACGGCACGAGTTGGGTGAGAAATTCGGCGGACACCTGCACGGGTGACATCACGCAAGGCGGCGGAACAAGCAACGCGATGGCCTTGACGCTGAGTCCGTCCGCCACGGCTTGCATCTGGGATACGGGCAGTCCGGGCTTGAGCGGCGCGGGATGTGCGACTGCGGGTACGTTGGCAAAAAAATACAAAGAAGGTGTGACACCCAACGTCGGATTTTCGGGAGATTTCAACGCATGGTTGAAAGCCACCGGTTCGGCGGGTGTGGTGGTGGTAGGCGGCTCAGTGCCGACTTGGATGCAATACAACTGGACCGGCGTGGGTGTGGTTGCGCCGACGGCACGCGCGACTTTTGGTGTGTACGGCGGCAGCAACGCCGTCATTTATCGCGGACGCAAAGGGCGTTGATGAACCCCGCATTCGCTATGAGTCATCACTTTGGAAGGTATGCACTACCATGAATATTTCTAAAATTTCATCGCTGTTCAAAACCAAGAAATCTGTTGCGGGCTGGACTGCGATCGGGGCGGCCTCGCATGGTGTGTATCTGGCGCAGATTGATTTCTCCGGTGCGATGCCGAAAGTCGCGCGTTGCGAATATCACGAGATGGCAAGTCTATGTGTCGCGGAGCTGGAAAAATTGAAGCGCGAAGCCGATCTGGATGACTGTCATTACACGACCTTGCTCGCGCCCAGCGAATACCAAATGTTGATGGTGGAAGCACCGAATGTTCCGGCCCATGAGTTGAAAAGCGCGATACGTTGGAAAATCAAAGACGGATTGAATTGCCATGTCGATGACGCGACCGTGGATGTGCTGAAAATACCCTCGAACAAATATGGTTCCAACCATGTGCAATCGCTTTATGCAATCGCCGCACCCAACCAGATTATTCAGAAGAAAATCGCGCTGTTCGATCAGTCCAAGATCGCGTTGAATGTGATTGATATTCCTGAAACGGCACAACGCAATGTCGCCGCACTTTTTGAACACGCTGAACACGCGCTGGTGTTGTTGAGTTTCGATGAATCCGGCGGGCTGCTGACTTTCACTTCCGGCGGCGAGTTGTATTTTTCGCGGCGCATCGACATCAGCACCGGACAGTTGCGCGATGCCAAAGAGCAACTGCGCAAACAATGTTATGACCGCGTCGAATTGGAATTACAACGCTCACTGGATTACGTGGACCGGCAGTTTAATCATCCTGAAATCAGTCGCATTTTGATTTCCATGCCGGATGAGATCGGTTTGGTGGAGTTACTCAAAAGCTCGGTGGAGATTCCCGTTGAGCGCATGGAATTATCCGAGGTGTTGGACATCAGCGGGATTAGCGCGCTCGGCGATAAGGAGTTTGTCTCGCAGATGCTGCCTACTCTGGGTGCGGCATTGCGTCAGGAGGCGCGCGCGTTATGAGCCAACAGATCAATTTATTTAATCCCATTTTCCTCAAGCAGCAAAAGCATTTTTCGCTGCCGACCATGTTGCAAGGATTAGGGCTGGTGTTGCTCGGTTCGCTGCTGTTTTTCGTCTTCGCGAAATATCAGGTGGCGCAGCTCGAACAACAATCGGCAGAGAGTACCAAGCGATTCGAGATCGAGCAGGCGCGTCTAGTGCGCTACACCGCCGAGTATTCACCGCAACAAGCCTATCAGTTGTTGCAAGACGAATTGCAGCAACTGGAAATAAAGGTCACGGAAGCAAATGAGTTGGTCGATACCCTGCGCTCCGGCGCGGTGGGTAACACCACCGGCTATTCCGAATATTTGCGCGCCTTCGCCCGTCAAGCCACCGCCGGTCTATGGTTGACGAGTTTCGATGTGACCGGAGATGCGGCACAGATCAGTTTGAGCGGCGGGGTGACCGACCCGGAATTATTACCCGTGTATATCCAGAAGTTGAGTCGTGAAAGTGTCATGCACGGCAAAAAATTCTCGACTTTGCAAATGCAGCAACCCAAAGTGGATACAAAGAGCGCGGATAAAAATGCCGCGCCGCGCTATGTTGAATTCGCGCTGCGTTCAGATCCCGAAAGCGAGGCAAAACAATGAAAAAATATTGGGGAACAGCGTGCGCGAAAATCGACGATATGTCATTGCGCGAACGCGCGGTGATGTTTGCCGCCGCCGCATTTTTGTTGATTGTGGCCATCAATGTGTCTTTGCTCGATCCTTTGTTGATCAGGCAAAAAAGCCTGTCGTCGCAAGTTATCCAGCAGCAGGAAAAAATGAAGGAGTTGCAGGCTTCGCTACAGATGCTGATGCAATCCAAACAAGACGAACAGCACTCGCCCTTGCGCGCTCGTATTGCCGAACTCAAGGCGCAACTGCAAGAGAGTGATGGCTATTTGCAAAGCCGTCGCGACAGGCTGGTCGAACCCGGCAATATGGCCGGTTTGTTGGAGCAGGTGTTGCGTAATCACGACAAATTGCAACTGGTCGAGCTTAAAACCCTGCCGCTTAGTTTATTGATCGAAAAGAACAGCACTGACACCGCTGTCAAGACGGTCGCCAGCCGTGTCAACACCAGCCAACAGATATACAAACACGGCGTGCGGATTTCGATACGTGGCAGCTATCCCGATTTGTTGCATTACCTCGCCGCACTGGAAAAATTGCCCGCGCAAATGTTCTGGGGTGAAGTCAGTCTGGTGGTGGAAAAACATCCGAGTGCCGTTCTAACCTTGACGGTGTACACCTTGAGTTTGGATAAGACATGGATGGCGGTATGAAAAATTTTATCGGCACAAAATTCATCGTGACAGGCTTTGTGATGGCATCGAATTTATTTGGTATCGCTTGGGCGCACGCGGATGAGATGAATGATCCAACCCGTCCACCCGCTGCGATTTTCGCGCCGGAGGAGGGGGGCGATGCTGCCGCAAAAAAAGCGACGGGACTGCAAACTATCATCATCAGCCAGCAACGGCGCGCGGCGATCATCGACGGCGTAACCGTTGAATTGGGCGGGAAACATGGCGATTCTAAACTGATTGAAGTGAACCCGGGCAACGTAGTATTGCTTGGAGCGCGTGGGAAACAAGTGCTGACCTTATTTCCGACCGTGCGCATCACTCCAAAATTAAGCAAGGTCGATACGCAGGCAGTGGACAAGTAATACAGTCATCAGAATAAAAAACGCCATGTACCGGGAGAAAAAATGAACAGGTTATTTTCGATATGTCTGTGTTTGTTGTCATTGGCGGGATGTGCCACGAGCAATCAGCAGAGTCCGGCTGCGGACGCGATCAAACAGGCGATGAATCAGGCAGTGCAGAGCGGCGCGCAGTCTGGCAAACCCGATGTTGTGAACGACGCGCTGCTGCCGCCGCTGCATGCGGCGATGCCGCAGCTCGATAACAAACCCGTCGAGACTCGCTTCGATTTATCGGTGAGCAACACGCCTGCCAGCCAAGTGTTTATGGGTATCATCTCCGGCACGCGTTACAGTCTGTTGTTGCATCCCGATGTCGCGGGCAATATTTCTTTGAACATGAAAGATGTCACCGTGTTCGAGGCACTCGAAGCGATACGCGAGATGTATGGCTACGATTACAAAGTTGACGGCACGCGTATTTACATCCAGCCACTGACCATGCAGACGCGCATTTTTCAGGTGAACTACTTAACCGGAACACGCGCGGGAACTTCGTCGGTCAGAGTGTCTTCCAGCGCGCTGGCGGATAATTCCGGGGGGTCATCCACGGGCAGTTCGATGAGCAATAGTCAAGGCACAACAATTGTCGGCGGTGGCGAAAGTAAAAATCTAAAGTTCGAGCGCGGCACGGACAACAGCAGCAAGGTCACCACCACCACCGCCACGGATTTTTGGGATGAGTTGACGCGCGCTTTGAACACCATAGTTGGCAAAGAAAACGGGCGCAGCGTGGTGATCAGTCCGATGTCAGGTGTGATCGTGATACGCGCGTTGCCGGATGAATTAAAAAGCGTCACGGCCTATTTGAAAGCCTCGCAGATTTCGATTGAACGCCAGGTTATTCTGGAAGCCAAAATCGTCGAAGTGCAACTCAGTGACAGTTCACAATCGGGCGTGAACTGGTCGGTATTTAACAACGCTTTGAACAGTCATTTGTCCGCCGGTGTGGCAGGCCCGGGTGCGTCGTTGTCGCCTGCTGCGGGGGGCGTGGGAACTGCAATTTCAAATCCGGTATTAAACGCGACACCCGGTAGTTTGTTGAATCCGACGACGGCGACATTATTGCCGACCGGCACCACGGCAGGCAGCATGTTTGGACTGGCATTTCAAACAGGCAGCTTTGGCTCGCTGCTGAATTTCCTTGAATCACAAGGGAGTGTGCATGTTTTGTCCAGTCCGCGCATCGCAACGTTAAACAATCAAAAAGCCGTATTAAAAGTCGGTACGGATGAATTTTTCATCACTGAAATTTCTGGCGGTACACAAGCGACAGTCAATGTTCCGGGCAGTGCGCCCACGGTAAAAATCCAACCGTTTTTTTCCGGTATCGCCTTGGATGTCACGCCTCGCATAGACGAGAACAACGAGATTATTTTGCATGTGCATCCCTCGGTCAGCGCGGTGAGTACCGTCAATAAAACGCTCAATTTGGGCGTGAGTGTCGGTATCTATAATTTACCTGTTCCGTCCAGCACGGTTTCCGAAACCGACAGCATTGTGCGCGCCCATGACGGGCAGATTGTGGCGATAGGCGGCTTGATGCGTCAGGCTTCAAGCAGTGACGAGTCTGGCTTGCCGGGTTTGTCCAAATCCCTGTTCGGCCAAACCAACAAGACCAATGAAAAACGCGAATTGGTTATTTTGCTCAAACCGACTGTGGTGGATAACGACAAAGATTGGTCGGACGACATCACGCACAGCCGCGATCGTATCGGAACTTTGATTGGGCAGCCGCTGGC
Source organism: Gallionella sp. (assembly GCA_049693175.1). Lineage (GTDB taxonomy): Bacteria > Pseudomonadota > Gammaproteobacteria > Burkholderiales > Gallionellaceae > Gallionella. The sequence continues at coordinate 5,985 of JBAVPP010000431.1, forward strand.
GAAGCAGTAATCGCCAAGCTGAAAAAGATATGTACTTAAATCATTTTGGTCTGCGCGAATTTCCCTTTGTTCTGACACCGGACACCAGTTTTTTCTTTGCCTGTTCCAGTTATCAGGAAGCCTTGAACACCTTGCTGGTCGCGGCGCGCAACGGCGAGGGCTTTATCAAAATCACCGGCGAGGTTGGCAATGGCAAGACGCTGTTGTGCCGAAAATTCCTTGCCACTTTGAATCAAAATACGCATGCCACCACACCCATAGGCACGCAAGATGCGGCTGCCGATGCCGCATCAGAACAGCGATTCATCACCGCCTATATTCCCAATCCCTATTTAGAACCGCGCACTTTGTTGCTGGCACTGGCGGAAGAATTGCGTGTGCCGTTGGAAAGCAATGCCGACCAGCACCAGCTATTGTCCGGGTTGACCAACGCTTTGCTAGATTGTGCGCGACAGGGCAAACGCGCCGTGCTGTGTCTGGATGAGGCGCAGGCATTGCCGCTGCAAAGTCTGGAGGTGTTGCGTTTGTTGACCAATCTGGAAACTGAAAAACGCAAATTATTGCAGGTGGTGTTGTTTGGGCAACCCGAACTTGACGAACATTTGAGTCAGCATTCGATACGCCAGCTACGCCAGCGCATCAGTTTTCAGTATGAATTAAAAGGGTTGCGACATGACGAGTTGGATCGCTATTTGCGCCATCGTTTGAGTGTGGCGGGATATGGCGGCGAAACACTGTTCGATAAGAAAACGGTTGCCAAATTGCATCGCATCACGGCGGGTACACCAAGACTGGTAAACATCGTCGCGCACAAAGCGATGATGCTGGCCTTCGGCGAAGGCGTTCAGCATATCACCTCAAGACATATAGCGATTGCGGCGCAAGACACGCCGGAAGTGAAACGAGATTGGATGTCGCTGGCAAAAATCGCCAGTGTGGTCT
>JBAVPP010000432.1:0-5522 GCA_049693175.1 Gallionella sp.
CCCTGGACGACCGTGGCATGGACATTTATGACCATAGGCATCGCGCTGGGCAGTGGTTGGGCGTATTACGAATTGGGCTGGGGCGGTTGGTGGTTCTTGGATCCGGTCGAGAACTCCTCCTTCATGCCGTGGCTGGTTGGCACGGGCTTGATACATTCGCTCGCCGTTACTGAAAAACGCGGCGCGTTCAAAAGTTGGACTGTGTTGCTGGCAATTGCTGCCTTCTCTTTGAGTTTGCTCGGTACATTCTTGGTACGTTCCGGCGTGTTGACTTCGGTGCATTCTTTCGCTGCCGATCCCAAGCGCGGTATTTTTATTTTGAGTTTTCTGGTGCTGGTCATCGGCGCGTCGCTGCTGTTGTTCGCCTGGCGCGCACCCAAGATAGGACTGGGCGGCAAGTTCGATATTTTTTCGCGTGAATCACTGTTGTTGACCAACAATGTGCTGCTCTCGGTGGCATCGGCTTCGGTGTTCATCGGTACGCTTTATCCGCTGTTTATGGACGCGCTGGGCTACGGCAAATTGTCGGTGGGCGCGCCGTATTTTCAAGCGGTGTTTGTGCCGTTGATGGTGCCTATGGTATTGATGATGGGCTTGGGTCCGTTGGCGCGCTGGAAAAAAATGGCCGTGCCGGATATGGTCAAACGTGTGCAATGGGGCTTCGCATCCGCAGTCGTCATCGCCTTGTTGTTGCCACTGGTACTGGGCAACTGGACTCCCATGATCGCGCTCGGTTTGCTGTTGGCGTTTTGGGTCATCGCGTCGCTGGTCATCAGTTTGCGCCAACGTCTGGCGGGTGAGGGCGAATTGCTCAAGCGCGTGCAGGCACAAAGCATGAGTTATTACGGTATGCAACTGGCGCATTTGGGCGTGGCACTGTTCATCATCGGCGTGACCTTGGTCAAGGGTTACGAGACCGAGCGCGATGTGCGCATGAATGTCGGCGATACCGTGGCGGCGGGTGGTTACGAGTTCAAATTCTTTGGCGTGTCGGAAACCACCGGGCCGAATTATGTGGCGGGAACCGGGCATGTCTCGGTGAGCAAAAACGGGCAATTTGTCACCGAATTATTGCCGGAAAAACGCCAGTACAATGTCACCGGTATGCCCATCACGGAAGCGTCGATTAACGTCGGATTTTTCCGCGATTTGTATGTGTCATTGGGTGAGCCTATTCCTGAATCGCAAGGTGCGTGGGCGGTGCGAGTGTATATCAAACCGTTTGTGGACTGGATTTGGTTCGGCTGTTTCCTGATGGCGATGGGTGGCATTTTGGCGATTTCGGATCGGCGTTATCGCATTCATCACAAAAAATCTGCTGCGGCCGCTGAAGCGGTGACTATCCCCGTTGCGACTGAGCCGAAAGGACTTGCATTATGACGCGTTTCATTTTTCCGCTAGTTGCTTTCATTGTGCTGGCATTATTTCTGTTCAAGAGTCTGTCGAACGTCAATGACAAAGTCGAGCAGGGCAAAGACCCGCGTGAGGTGGCCTCGCCGCTGATAGGCAAAGCCGCGCCTGCTTTTGTGTTGCCGCATTTGCATGACGCGGGCAAACAGTTTTCCCCGCAAGATATGCAAGGCAAAGTCTGGTTGTTCAATGTGTGGGCTTCTTGGTGCGGCGCGTGCAAAGACGAGCATCCGTTTTTGATGGAATTGTCGCGACAGAACATCGTGCCGCTGATCGGCCTGGATTACAAAGACAAACGCGAAGATGGCGAGAACGCGCTGCGGCAGGCGGGAGATCCTTACACGTTGACCATCACCGACATGGATGGTCGAGTCGGTTTTGATTACGGTGTTTATGGCGTGCCGGAAACTTATGTCATCGACAAAAAAGGCGTAATCGCCTACAAACTAATCGGCGCGGTCACGCCGCAGAATCTGCGCGAGACTATCCTGCCACTGGTTGCGGAGTTGCAAGCCAAATGATGAAATATCTGCTGTTCGCCATTCTTTGTTTTATTCCCGCGCTGTCTCATGCGGGTGAGGCGAAAGACATCGCCGACGATCCCGTGATGGAAAAACGCATGATCCATTTGGCGGAAAAAGTACGCTGTCTGGTTTGCCAAAGTGAGCCGGTTTCGACTTCGCATTCCGACTGGTCGAACGACGTGCGCGCCATCATGCGCGAAAAAATGAAGGCCGGTGCGAGCGACCAGCAAATTCTCGACATGCTGGTGGAACGCTTCGGCAAATCGGTATTGTTTGATCCGCCTATGGACCAAGAAACCGTGCCGTTGTGGTTCGCCCCGTTCATCATGTTGGCATTGGGCGGTTCGGTGCTGATATACCAATTGCGCAAACGCAAAAACACCATGACCGAAACCACCTTGTCCGCCGAAGAAACACAGCGTGCGGCTGATCTATTGAACTCCTCGAAAGACTCTCAAGCATGACTTTATTTTGGATAGTAGGTGCGGCGATGTTGCTGCTAGCGGTATTGTTTGCGGCCGTGCCGTTGTGGCGCAAACATGCCCGCAGCAACGATGTGTTGCGCGATGCGGCGAATCTGGAAATTTTGCGTGACCAGTCGACAGAAATGACCGCTGATTTACAGCACGGTTTATTGAATCAGGATGCTTTCGATCAGGGGCAGCGCGAGTTGCAATCGCGTTTGCTGGAAGAGGTGAAAAGCACACAAGCAGTCACGCCGATTCCGCGTAATCCGGCCAAAATATTGGCGCTGGTTTTGGTGGTTTTGATTCCGCTCGCCAGCGTGTTGTTGTACGGCAAACTCGGCAATCCCAATGCCATGCAACCGCAATCGGCGGAGGTGAATACCAGTGGTGATTTCGGTATCATTCGTTCCGAAACCGCATTGCAGGAGTTGCAACAAAAGCTGGATAAATCGCCGCAGAATCCCGATGGCTGGTTGCAGTTGGCGCGCTCTTACAGTGAGCTCAAACGCTTTGACGATGCGACCAAAGCCTACGAACAACTGGTGAAACTGGTGCCGAATGAAGCGCAGGTTTGGACCGATTATGCCGATGCCTATGCGATGGCACACAATCAAACTTTGGCGGGTGAGCCGACCAAGTTCCTAGAAAAAGCCTTGGCCTTGGATCCGAATAACAATACCGCGCTGGCCTTGGCAGGCTCGGGTGATATGGAGCGTGGCGACTATGTCGCGGCGATTACGCACTGGCAAAAATTGCTCTCATTGTTGCCAGCTGATTATCCTGATATCCAGATGATACGAGATGGCGTGAAACAGGCGCGTGAATTTTTGGCGGCGCAAAAAGGCGGCAAAGAAAAACTCGCCAAATTGCCGCGTGATGCCGAGCCCGTCAAAGCTCAGTCGAATGCCGCGCAAGCGATTTCCGGCAAGGTCAGCTTGAGCCCTGACATGCTAGGCAAGGTCAGCCCGACCGACACGGTGTTCATCTTGGCGCGTGCGGCGGAAGGTCCAAAGATGCCGTTGGCGGTGCTGCGCAAGCAAGTGCAAGATTTGCCGCTGGAGTTCAGCTTGGATGACAGCATGGCGATGCAACCGCAACTCAAGTTGTCCGGTTTCGCCCAAGTCATCGTGGTGGCGCGTGTTTCCAAATCCGGTTCGCCGATGGCGCAAGCGGGTGATGTGCAAGGCACGACAGCCACCATCAAACCCGGAGCGAAAGGTTTGAATATCGTCATTGATAGCGTCGTCAACTAAGCAAGATTTTCAATCAAAAATGGCATCCGGCCGGTAAGGTCGGATGCCATTTTCTTAGGTTTGAATAAGGCCTATTAAAACCGGCTTACTCACCGGCATCAACTCGCACGAGTTGTTGTACTATCTGCGACGCAACGCTTTCTGTGTTGGCAAATCTAAAAAATATTGGATAGTCCAATGAAATTGAATATCAGAACTATCTTCGGAGATTGCACCCGCTGCCTGACTTTTGGTTTGTTGCTGATTGTCGTCTATCTGGTCAGTGGCAAATTGGGGCTGATGCTGGCACTCCCACCGGGTTATACCTCGCCTATTTTTCCGCCCGCCGGAATCGCTATCGCGGCGGCACTGATTGCGGGCAGAAGAACCTTGTTGCCGATATTCATCGGCTCATTGCTGCTCAATGTTTGGGTGGATTATTCCGCCAGTCAGCAAATCAACTCGATGGGTTGGTTGGCAGCGACGGCTATCGCATGCGCTTCAGTATTGCAAGCGGGTGCGGGCGGATGGATATTGCGGCGCGTAATCGGGCATCCGGTCTCGCTGGATGGCGGGCGCGAAATTTTACGTTTGCTGATTTTCATCCCGCTGATTTGTTTGATCAGCGCGACGCTTTCTATCACTAGCCTTTGGCTGATGGGTAGCGTGCTCAGCGAAAACTTTTCCGAGAATTGGTTTTTCTGGTGGATGGGCGACACGCTGGGCGTGGTGGTGATGCTGCCCGTTGTGATGACAGTGGCGGGTCACCCCAAGGAGCTTTGGCGCAGCCGCAGGCTTACTGTTGCCGCTCCGATTCTGTTGATTTTTTCCCTGTTTGTGGTGATTTTTCTCAAGACCAGTCAGTGGGAAAACGACAATTCTTTGTCTGACTTTAGACAAATTTCCCAGCAGGCATTCAACCAGGTTCATACCAAGCTCGAAGAGCAAATGGTTTTGCTTGATGATCTGACCGAGTTGTTTAATCACGACAAGCATGGCTATGTCGGCCGCGATGAATTTCATCGTTTTGTGCAAAAATCACTACAGCGATTTCCGATGATACAGGCATTGGAATGGGCACCCAGAGTGGAGGCGGCAAACCGCGCCAGTTTCGAGGCGGCGCAGCGTGCCGACTTGCCACAGTTTCAAATTCGCGAGCGGGATGCGGCAAGAGTGTTGGTGCGCGCGGGTGACCGTGCCGCCTTCTATCCCGTCACTTATGTTGAGCCCGTAGCAGGCAATGAATCTTCCATCGGCTACGATTTAGCTTCAAGCCTCGCGCGCCGCGAGGCTCTGGCTCGCGCGGTTAAAACGGGTGAAATCGTGATGACCAAAGCGGTGCAATTGGTGCAAGATATTCGACCGCAGGCGGGCGTGTTGATCTTGTCCGCTATTTCCCCGCAAAACGAAAAATCCGGCGTGGTTTTGACCGTCCTGAAAATGGACGACTTTATGAACGCCTTGTTGTTGGATACGCAGTCGATGTTGTATACGCGGCTGGTTGATGTGGATGAAAAGAAGGTGCTTTACGACAATTTTGTCGCCGATTCCAGTCAGGCATTGGGTGAATATTCTTTCGTGTTTGGCACACGCCATTACCAACTGCTCACCGCGCCAACTCCCGCCTATTTTACGCAGCACCGTGGCTGGCAAAGTATTGCCGTGCTGACAGCCGGACTGGTTGGTATCGGGCTAATGGCGATGCTGCTTTTGCTGGGCACGGGCTACACCGCGCGCATCGCGAAAGAGGTCAAAGATAAAACCAAAAAACTGGCGGAAAGCGAAACCATACTCGGCTACATTTTGAATACCAGCCCTATCGCGGTGCGAGTTGCCACCCAGCGCGGCAGGAAGATCGTGTTTTGCAACGCGCGTTATGAAACCTTAAT
>JBAVPP010000433.1:0-8018 GCA_049693175.1 Gallionella sp.
TACTGGAAACAGAATGCGCCAGTATCAGTACCGGGGCCATGGCTGGAGAAATCGGCGTGACTTGCATCGTCCCCACCCCTTCGGCGGAAGGACCGATTAAGACAATTTTGTCTTTGTATTTTTCCGCCGGAATCTTGCCGCTGTAGACATCATAAAAAGAATCGACCGGAAAGGCGGCGTGTCCATCCTTGTCGTCATAGAAAAAACTATGCATTTGCATCGCGGCATCGGTTTTTACATTTTGCGTGCCCAGATGCACGCCTTCACCGAGATTTACCACGATGTCTTTGGTATCGAGGTTGAGACTTTTCGCCGCCAGCATCAGCGATAAAGCGGGATAATATTGATCGTAATACTTCACCACCAGCGGTTCGGAACGCACCGCGCCATCGACATCCGAGTTGGTGTTCAAATGCCCCATCGCCCAGGCTTTACTGCCCAGCAAAGCAATAGGAGATTGCACACTCCTGGTTGCCAAAGGCATCGCACTGACCAGCGCGCTGGTTTGGATGTTGGACAGATTGTTGCTCGTCACATAATCCGGCAAAGGCTGATCCGGCTTACCTTGCGGCTCGCCAAAATCGAACAGGGTCGCCAGTAGCACGTTGTTCGCCTTCGCCATACTGTCACTCAATTTCTGGTCGTTGTTGAGATTCTGCATCGCATCCAACAACAGACTATTCAGCGCGGGCGCATCAGTGCTTTGTTGCAAAGAAGATTTCGTCACCAGATCGGCAATCTTGTAAATGTAGGACAGTCCGGCATCGGCCTGCGGTTCAAAAAAGAACGCGGTATGCCCGATGACCTTGGCATGTCCGGCGGCCAGGATGTCTATCATCTTGGCGTGTATTTCGCGCGGCCAAGGCCAGCGACCGAGATTTGCGATGCTCTGGTCGTCGATGGCAATCACTGCGATCTTATCGCTGGGCGTGCGTGTCGTGGCTTTGACACCGAGGTCATAAGCCTTGCGCTCCAAACTTTGAATCAAATCGCTGCCGGATACGAATAGGAAAAACAGGCTAACCAGTATTCCAACGAACCAGTCACGCTTCCAGAACATCTGGATTTTCATTACCACTCCTTAGTTGGCGGCGATACCCACATGCACTGAAGTGAATACTAAGTCATTCACCAAACGGCGACCACAAAATCCTCAACATTGCACTGTTCCGCAAACCAGCAGTCGCTCTCACACCACCAGCACCGGATAGTCGGACAAATGCAATACTTTGCTGACCACAGAGCCCAACAACCATTCCTGCAACCCGCTTTGCCCCTGCTTGCTCATCACGATCTGGTCAATATTATGCTCACGCGCATATTGCACAATGGCCTCCGCCGGTGTGCCGACGCTGATATGATATTCATACGCCACCTGCGCGGCATCCAATATCGCCCGCGCCGCAGCCAACTCATCCAATCCCTGTTCGCGATAATGCTCGTTGATGGTGTCCTGGCTAATAAACAATTTGACATTGCCCGCCGCGACTTTCCATTGCACGTTCAACAAAAATATCTCGCGTTCTTGCATCGCACATGCCGCACGATTAAGCACATATTCGACCGCACGATTCGCCCCTTTTGAACCATCGACAGGAATCAAAAATCTCATGGCTATTTCTCCGTTCGCGAATGCGTCACTTTCGCGTCTAACACGTCGACAATTTGGTTCTCGACAGTTTGGCGACCGGACAACCAGTATCCCAACGTCAGCACCAGCAGCGCGCAAACAACCGGCACGGCTTGATGCAAATAATGATGCACTTCCAACAACGGCCAGAACAAGGCTTCAGCGATGAGCATTTCGCCCGCCACATAACCCAGCAACGCACCGCCAGCGTAAATGACCATAGGGAAACGGTCGATGACTTTCAGGACCAACTGACTGCTCCAGGCGATAAGCGGAATGCTGATGACCAACCCGAACACCAGCAAAATCACATTACCGTTCGCCGCCGCCGCCACGCCCAGCACGTTATCCAAACTCATCACAAGATCCGCGATGATGATGGTCCGCACCGCGCCAATCAGCCGTGTATCCGCTTTGATGTTATCCTCGCCGTGTTCATCTTCCGGCAGCAACAACTTCACGCCTATCCAGATTAACAAACACGCGCCGACCAGCTTGAGATACGGCAGCGACAACATGCCGACGGCAAAAAATGTCAATGCCACGCGCAATACTATCGCGCCCAACATGCCCAGTAAAATGCCTTGCTTACGCTGTGCCGCAGGCAGATTACGACACGCCAGCGCGATGACCACCGCATTGTCACCGCTGAGTAAAACATCGATCAAAATGATCTTGCACACATCCACCCAGAACGGGGTACTCACCAGCATTTCCAACATCACTTAACCCTTCAAAATCTTTTGCATCAAGCGTCCCATCTCCGCCGGGTTGCGTGTGATATGTATGCCGCATTCTTCCATCACGGCAAGTTTTTCATCCGCGCCACCTTGCCCGCCGGAAATGATTGCGCCCGCGTGCCCCATACGTTTACCGGGCGGCGCGGTAATGCCGGCGATAAATCCCACCACGGGTTTTTTCATATTTTGCTTAATCCAGCGTGCGCACTCTTCTTCATCGCTGCCGCCGATTTCGCCCACCATAATCACCGCATCGGTTTCAGGATCATCATTAAATAATTTCAACACATCCAGATGTTTCAAACCGTTGATGGGGTCACCGCCTATGCCCACGCAAGACGATTGTCCCAAGCCCAGCGCGCTCAGTTGCCCGACCGCCTCATAGGTCAATGTACCTGAACGCGACACCACGCCGATGCGACCTTTGCGATGTATATGACCCGGCATAATGCCGATTTTTATTTCATCTGGCGTAATCAGCCCCGGACAATTCGGACCGATAAGAAGCGTGCGTTTCCCGCGCATTTTGTAGCGCGTTTTAATCATGTCATGCACCGGTATACCTTCGGTGATGCAAATCACCAAATCCAAATCGGCTGCCACGGCTTCGTCTATCGCGGCGGCGGCGTAAGGTGGCGGCACATAAATCACCGACACCGTTGCGCCCGTTTGCTGTTTGGCTTCCGACACGCTGTCGTAAATCGGCACGCCTTCAAAATTTTGCCCGCCCTTTTTCGGCGTGACACCGGCGACAAAACAATTTTTCCCATTCGCATATGCGATGCAATTTTGCGTGTGGAATTGCCCCACTTTTCCGGTCATGCCTTGCGTCATTACGCGGGTATTTTTATCTATGAGTATGGACATTATTTGCTCCTCGCAGCGGCAACAACTTTTTCGGCGGCATCCGCCATATCGCTGCCTGAGATAATCGGCAAGCCGGATTCGGCCAGAATCTTTTTGCCTAACTCCACATTCGTGCCTTCCAACCGCACCACCAGCGGCACGCTCAGATGCACTTCGCGCGCCGCAGCAACTACGCCTTCGGCAATCACATCGCATTTCATAATGCCGCCAAAAATATTCACCAGTATCGCTTTGAGGTTGGGATTTTTTAGCATCAACTTGAATGCCTCGGTGACTTTTTCCTTGCTCGCACCGCCGCCCACATCGAGGAAATTCGCCGGGCTACCGCCGTACAATTTGATAATGTCCATGGTCGCCATCGCCAAGCCCGCGCCATTCACCAGACAGCCGATATCGCCGTCCAGCGAGATATAACTCAAATCGAATTTCGATGCCTCAACCTCCGCCGCATCCTCTTCATCCAAATCACGATACGCGGTGATTTCGGGATGACGGTACAGCGCGTTACTATCAAAGTTGAACTTTGCATCCAGCGCGATAACGTGATTGTCGCCAGTCAATACCAGCGGATTGATTTCGGCGAGCATCGCGTCTTTTTCGGCGAAGGCACGATACAGACCTTGCAACACAATCACCGTTTCGTTAATCGCCACATCGGGAATACCAATCTTGCTGGCGATTTGCGCCGCTTCAACTGCGTTCAATCCCGCCACCGGATCGATCCACAACTTATGGATTTTTTCCGGATGATGCGCGGCGACTTCTTCAATCTCCATGCCGCCCTCGCTTGATGCCAGCAAAGCGACGCGTTGTTTGCTACGGTCGATGACCATGCCCAGATAAAATTCTTTGGCTATCGACGCGCCTTGTTCTATCAACAAACGACGCACCACTTGACCTTCTTTGCCAGTCTGATGCGTGGCCAGATGCATGCCCAAAATTTGTTGCGCGGCAGTGTGCACTTCATCCAATGAACGCGCGACTTTCACGCCGCCGCCTTTGCCGCGACCACCTGCATGGATTTGCGCCTTCACCACCCAGATGTTGCCGCCCAATTCGCGCGCCGCCGTCACGGCCTCGTCCACACTAAAACATGCCGCACCGCGCGGGGTCGGCACGTCGAATTGACGCAAAATTTCTTTGCCCTGATATTCGTGAATTTTCATTTTGAACAATCCCTTGATTAGCGGGCGCGACCCAATTGGCGCGCGGGTGCAATCTTACATAAATATTCGCACTCACAATAAATATTGTGCGTCTCCACATTGGCACGAATTTATGGCATTCGCCTTCACACTTTCGCTTACACACTTACGTCATCCAAATTCTGCCTCAAGCGTTTGTAGTGGCGGACAACATGTAGCAGTGAATTGCAGCTCACTTAAATTCGTGTTCAACCGCAAAACAACCGGGTCATTATTCAAACCAACGGGTGACCGGGTTCACAACCCATCAAGGAGGATTCGTTATGAAACATGTTCTCATCACATGCGCTATCGCAGCAGCCACGGCGAGTTTCTCGGCACTCGCGGCAGACGTTGGCATCTCAGTCGGCATAGGACAACCCGGCTTCTTTGGCCGACTCGATATCGGCGGCTACGCACCACTCGTCATGTACCCCCAGCCGATTATCATTGATCGAACCGACCGCGACCGCGACCGTCCTCCCATTTATTTGCGCGTACCGCCTGAACATGCCAGACATTGGCGCAGACATTGCCGTGAATACAATGCTTGCGGCGAGCGGGTTTTCTTTGTCCAAGAGGATTGGTATAACCGGGAATACGCGCCACGCTATGAGCAAGAACACCGCGACTACCGTGATAATCGTCGCGATGAACGCCGTGATGAGAATAGAGACAACGGCCATCGCGATCACCATGAATACAATCGCGAGCGTGACCGTTAAACAGTCTTACCAATGTAAGAATAAATCGGCACTCGGCTTTCACAAAAATCGGGTGAATTGTTCGCCCGTTTTTTAAGTCTGCTCACCGCACCAAACTTGCACTTGTTGCGCCACCCACGCGCCATCGTCCAAGGGCAAATCATGCCCGGCAACGGGATGCGAGCGTAGCGCGCAATTCCAATTTTTTGCCAACGCAAGCGAGCATTTTGCGTTCACCAATTGATCGTGTTGTCCGGCGAGTAATAACACCGGCATCGCTGGCGCGCTGGCGGCGCGATAACTTTGTGCGGCACGCAATTGACGCAAAATGTTGGCGCGCGTAACGGGATATTCGCGGGCATATTTTATCCACTGTTGCAACAACTCTGTCTGCGTCGATGGTGAGCGATTGGCCGCGCTTGTGAGGCGCAGTATCAGCCGTTCGCGCTGCGCGATTGTGCCGACAAGCATAGCGCGTAGCAGCGCAGCATAATTGGCGGGACGCAGTCGGTGATAAAAAGGATTATGCGGCGCGAGACTGGTATTAATCAGCACCATACGCGCGATTTCTTCGGGATGTTTTGCACTCCACTCGACCGCCACCATCGCCCCGAGAGACAAGGCGAGCAGCGCGTAAGGCGGCGCGCAATTCATCGCTTGCAGTTGGCCGCGTAGGTATTGTGCCATCTCCGCCACACTGGCAACACTTACCTGGTTATGCAATACACCATTGCCGGGGAAATCCAGCGTCACAACTTGCCGCGCGCCAACAATTTGTTTGAACTGCGCTGGAAAATCTCCCCAGTGGCGCGCCTCGCGCATCAAGCCGCGCAACAACACCCAAGTCGTCATGGTCTGTACCAGCGCGCCACGGCGCGCTCTTGCATACGCAGACGCTGCGGGCCTTTCAACAACCAGTTTTCGTGACCGGAAGCGGCGCGCATCAAAAAATCCAACCACACCGCATGTCCGCGCAACACCCGGTGCAAACGATGTTCGACCGAAGGATTAAACAAACCCAAGCGGGAAAAAAATTGCAGCGGATTTTTTTTCACCCACAGCCACGAACCCATTTCCAAAGTCAGCGGCAAAAAAATCTTGCTCTTGTCCTGCTGCGCCTGCAAATAAAGATAATCCCACACGTCGCCATGCGTGCGGTAATGCATACTTTGCGGCTCGAAAAGATATTTGTTGTTGGGATGCGTTTGATGGAACAATTCTTCCAATCTGAGAATGTCGGCCAGATGGTCGATGGGATGCACGCTGTGGGCATGGGGAAACCACACCCTGTCCCGCGAACCAAAGCCGGAATGGCAATCCACGGCGATGCTAAACGACCGCGTCAACAACTCTTCCCTCACGCTGCGGCACAAAGCCAGATTCTCGCTTTCCATTTCCGCGCCCGCCACGCCGCGATACCAGGGCAAACGCGGACTAATGCGATGACCGCCCAACAAAAACGGCACTTTTCCCGCCGCTTCAACCGGCGCGTTGCGCATCAAATCCACGCCGCGCGGATTGCTGCGCGTCGCCTGCCACATCCCACCGGGATTGACCAAGGGCATGAACACCAGCCGCACATCGCGCAGCAAATGATGCAGACTTTTATCCCATTCCAGACGCGTGAGTAGACTGCGCAAAAAGTACAGCAACACATGCGTGCCGATGCGCTCCAGACCATGCACGCCACCAAAAAATCCGATGGCGGGTACTTGGGGATCGGGGTTGCCCAATGCCAGTTGATAGACCGGAAATTTTTTGCCATCCACGTTCACTTCACACGCCACACGCACATCCAGATGGTCGCGTCCCAGCTCCAAAATAAATTCTAAATCTCTTAATTCAGTCAGCGTGGACATGTGGACGAATAGGGGTAGGATGGATTTTTCTCGGCGTATATTTTTTCACACCGGCACGAAATAAAAAACGCCGCATATATTGACGCGCTACCTTACCCTAAAATCGCCCGGTGAACTATCCAAAAAGCATCTTATCTCCCGGTTCAAAGCCATATCAATATTACACTTGCGTATGCGATACAGAAAAGTTACCGTGCGCGGCGCGGTTGAATTTTTGTTGCCTAAGCTCTCCCGCGCCACGCCTAAAAAAGCAACGATGCTGTGTAAAAATTGTTGGGGGAAATTGAAAATGAGTAAAGAAAGTTCATCCGAGTATCTCGCCAAAGCAAAATCATTAAGCGCGGACGAGATTGAGCGATTGTTATCGCGCATGTCCGGCAAGCTGCCGCGCCGACTCGAAAAAGACAAATTGAGCCAAGATGAAGCGTTGGCTATTCAACTGGAACTGGAAGACGAGCAACTGCAAGAGTGGCGAAAAATGCGTTTGGAGATCAAGCAAAAAGAAGCGGAAAAAGCTGCATCCGCTCAAGCCAAAGTCGCCGCAAAAGCCAAAAAGCCCGCGCAGCCCAAAGCCGCCAAAAAGGTGGCTGCCCCTGCCAAAACCAAGCCGGACGCAAAAGTAAAAACAGCCCCGGCGGCGAAACCAAAAAAGCCTGTCAAGGTTGCCAAGAGCAAGGCTGCATCGAAAGCTATTTGATTGCCGGCAACCCGCCGATGTAACCCACCACGCCCTTCTGGCTGACAGTGGCGCGCAAGGTGTCTTTGATTGCATCCGGGTATTGTTTGAGATCATCTCGTGCGGCGGGATGCTGAATGTTGCTCATCAAGTAAGCGTGTCCATTCCAATTCTCGACCACTTGTAAACCGGTGTTTTCCGCCCCGATAGGCGCTGAAAAAATCCGCACCGCCTGCTGCTTATCGATGTTGAGGCCCACACAAAATTATTCAGATGATTTTCGCTATCCTCGCCGATAAACAAGGTGCGCATGATTTCCGAATATTTGATGTTGTCGGGATTCGCCACACGTTCAGTG
>JBAVPP010000434.1:0-3467 GCA_049693175.1 Gallionella sp.
AAATTTGACGTTGAGTGCGAGAGCTTTAATTTGCTTGCTCATCGGACCGGCTTGCGGGTCCATGCCGCCGTCGAACAACAAGTCCGCTTGCTTGCCCTTCACAGCGGTCAGAACCGCCGTAAAGTCAACCGCCTTGTCGTTGGTGTACTCATGCGCCACAATCTGTGCACCAGCGGCTTGCGCGGCCTTAATAAATTCATCTGCTAGACCTTGTCCGTAAGCGGTGCGATCGTCGATGACGGCGATTTTTTTCGCGCCCAAATTTTTCGCCGCGTATTCGCCCAGCACTTTGCCTTGTTGCGCATCGTTCGCCATCACGCGAAACGCGGTTTTGAAACCTTGCGCGGTGTAATTCACAGCAGTGGCGGAAGGCGATATTTGCGGAATGCCGTTGTCGCTATAAATTTTTGCGGCGGGAATCGTCGTGCCGGAATTGAGATGACCGATCACGCCTTTGACTTGATCATCAACTAATTTTTGCGCCACGATGGTGGCGGTCTTTGGGTCGGCTTGGTCGTCTTCGCTGATGAGTTCAAAATGGATTTTCTTGCCACCGATGACGATGCCTTTAGCATTCGCATCGTCGATTGCCATGCGTGTGCCGCTTTCGTTGTCCTTGCCGATGTGTGCCTGATTGCCTGTGAGCGGTGCGGCTGCACCGATGCGCACCACTTGCTCATCGGATGTTTTTGCAGCTGGCGTTTCGGCTTTGTTGCAAGCCGTCAGAGCGAGCGCGCTGGCGAGTATCAGTAGGGTAGAAACGGAACGAACAGCCATGATTGCATCCTTATAAAAACGTGCGCGGATTATGCGGAGGCGTGGCGGTGCTTGTCAATTTATAGTCAATAAAAATCGGGCGCAGAAATAAAAAAGGCGACCCGACAGGTCGCCTTTAACAACTACTAACACTGAAAGTGCTTAGATCTTACCTGCTTTAACCGCAGCAAACAGTGCAGCTGCCGCTTCATCTTCGTGACCTTTGATCAG
This sequence comes from Gallionella sp., assembly GCA_049693175.1. Classification (GTDB taxonomy): domain Bacteria; phylum Pseudomonadota; class Gammaproteobacteria; order Burkholderiales; family Gallionellaceae; genus Gallionella. The sequence goes on from JBAVPP010000434.1 coordinate 988, forward strand.
GGAGTTGAATTGGCCAGTCATCAGAGCTGCTTGACCTTTCCATTTTGCATTGTCGCCAGCTACTTTACGATCTTCAACTTTGAAGCCGGACTTGAAAACGCCAGCCAGAGTTTTTGCATCGCCATATTTTTCTGCAACTGTTTTCCAATCAGGACCTACAACATCTTTACCCACTGCGTGACAAGCCTTGCATGGGCCTGTGTTGAATTCACCAGCCATTGCGGAACCTGCAACCATCAAACCTGCTGCAACCATCATACTAACGATCATTGATTTCATACTTTTCCCCAGTTGTGATTTTTGAAAAAGAAACACGGAAGGCAATTACCTTCGCCTGTGATTGTAAACAACCCTATCCGTTTTGTGCAAACAAAAAAGAAACCCTGCCGTAGCAGGGTTAATTTTGCGACTAAATCTTAAAACGCAATCCAGTGAAATTTAATCACCGAGTTGCACGAAGATTTTGAATTACATCATGCCGCCCATGCCACCCATATCACCGCCACCCATGCCGCCGGCAGCCGGTTTGTCTTCCGGTAATTCGGCAACCATGCATGCGGTGGTCAGCATCAAACCGGCGATGGAAGCCGCATTCTGCAAGGCCGTGCGCGTCACCTTGGTTGGATCGACCACACCCATTTCCAACATGTCGGCGTACACACCGCTCGCCGCGTTGTGGCCGTAGTTGCCCTTGCCTTCCAACACTTTGTTGATGACTACCGAGGCTTCTTCGCCCGCGTTGAATACGATGGCACGCAACGGAGCTTCCATGGCGCGCAACACGATGGTGATGCCCGCGTCTTGGTCGTGGTTGTCACCTTTGAGCTTGGCAACCGCAGCCTTGGCGCGCAACAATGCCACGCCGCCGCCGGGAACAATGCCTTCTTCAACAGCGGCACGTGTGGCGTGCAATGCATCTTCCACGCGCGCTTTCTTTTCTTTCATTTCCACTTCAGTTGCCGCGCCGACTTTGATAACTGCCACACCGCCGGATAATTTGGCTTTGCGTTCTTGCAATTTTTCTTTGTCGTAGTCGCTGGAAGATTCTTCCATTTGCTTGTTGATGTTGACGATGCGCGCTTGAATCGCTTCGGTCTGACCCGCGCCGTCGATGATGGTGGTGTTGTCTTTACCCACTTCGATGCGCTTGGCTTGACCCAGCATGGACAAGTCGGTCTTTTCCAAAGTCAGGCCGACTTCTTCCGCGATGACCGTGCCGCCGGTCAAAATCGCGATGTCTTCCAACATGGCTTTGCGACGGTCGCCGAAGCCCGGTGCTTTAACGGCAACGGTTTTCAGGATGCCGCGAATATTGTTTACCACCAACGTTGCCAGAGCTTCACCATCCACGTCTTCCGCGATAATCAGCAAGGAGCGGCCAGTCTTGGCAATTTGTTCCAATACCGGGAGCAGGTCACGGATGTTGGAGATTTTTTTGTCGTGCAACAGGATGAATGGATTTTCCATCGCCGCGATTTGGCGGTCTTGGTTGTTGATGAAGTAAGGTGACAAATAGCCACGGTCGAATTGCATCCCTTCCACCACGTCCAATTCGTCTTGCAGACCCGAACCATCTTCGATAGTGATCACGCCTTCTTTGCCGACTTTGTCCATCGCTTCGGCAATTTTCTCACCGACAGCCGTGTCAGAGTTTGCGGAGATGCTACCGACTTGGGCGATTTCTTTGCTGGTGGTGCAAGGCTTGGACAGCTTTTTCAGTTCTGCAACCGCTTCGATAACGGCTTTGTCGATACCACGTTTCAGATCCATAGGATTCATGCCGGCAGCAACAAACTTCATGCCTTCTTGAACGATGGATTGTGCCAACACAGTCGCAGTCGTTGTACCGTCACCGGCAACATCGGAAGTCTTGGAAGCGACTTCCTTAACCATTTGCGCGCCCATGTTTTCGAACTTGTCTTTGAGTTCGATTTCTTTCGCAACGGACACGCCGTCTTTGGTGATGGTCGGTGCGCCATATGAGCGATCCAACACCACGTTGCGACCTTTAGGGCCGAGAGTGACTTTAACCGCGTCGGCCAAAATATTTACGCCGACTACCATTTTTGCACGAGCTGCGTCGTGAAATTTTACGTCTTTAGCTGCCATGTTTGATTCTCCTGAAATTCAATAAATATTATTGTTCGATTACGCCGATGATGTCGTCTTCGCGCATTTGCAGATATTCAACGCCATCCATCTTGAAGGCTTGGCCGGAATATTTGCCGAACAAAACCTTGTCGCCAACTTTGACGTTCATGGCTTGCAACTTGCCATCATCACCGACTTTGCCGTTGCCGACTGCGGTGACTTCGCCCTGATCGGGTTTTTCGGTTGCGGCATCAGGAATAAAAATGCCAGACGCGGTTTTGCGTTCTTCTTCCATACGTTTAACGATCACACGATCATGCAAAGGACGAATTTTCATACTGAAGCTCCTAAAGTAAGGGGTTAAAAATGATGGGGGCGGAGTTTAGCAC
>JBAVPP010000435.1:0-7411 GCA_049693175.1 Gallionella sp.
GACATTCAACGGGTGATGATTGCGATGGCAGGGTCGAAAAAAACAGAGCAATGGGATGTGGTCTGGCATGATCGTCAGGGACAGGAACGGTTGCTGGCGTTCGAGCTGGGGCGCGGTTTTCGTTACCGCGTCGTGGTGCGCGACGCACAGGATGACGCGCGTTTTTTACAGGTGTTTTTGCGCCCGCCGCAGACCGCGCTTTTGGCTGTGGATGGTGGTTTGTTGAGCAATCTGAAGGTTGATGAGAATGTGCTGTTGCCATTGAGTTATCACGGCGGCGACACACATGAGCAAGAGTCTCGCGTGCTAGAGTTGTTCGCGTTATGCGGCTTGGACGAGCAGCAGACGCGCTCAATACTGCACCGGCTGCCCCATCAACTCACGGCGCAGCAAAAACGCGCGGCGGGTTTTGTGCGCGCGCTACTGGTGCAAACAGAAGTGATGGTTTACGCTTCGGTCTGGCATGATTTGCCGCAGGCGGAACGCCAGCAGATACTGTCACTGGATGAGATACTGCGCCGTGTCGTGCCAACCCGCACCAGCGTGTTCGTCGATTACGATACCAATATGGACGAGGGCTTGCAGCCGCAGCAGACATTTTATTTGCAGGAGTGAGATGAAAATATTTGCCGATCACGATAGTCGTTTGGCGACCCTGGAAAAAAAGGTGGGGCTGTTCGTATTCGCGGGAATAGGGGCGTTGCTGGTGTTGTTTGTGGTGCTGGCTATCGAACAGGGCATGTTCGCCAGCACCACCGCTTTGCGTTTTTATACCGATGACGCGAGCAAGTTGCACGAGGGAATGGAGATTCGTCTCAGCGGTTTCAAAGTCGGCAAAGTGGAGTCCGTCTTGTTGAAAAATGACGGTGTAATCGAGACGAATTTCTCCATCAATAACACCTATCTGATACACATCCGGCACGGCTCCAAACTGCGCTTGGTGGAACAGGGATTGCTCGGCGATAGCATACTGGAAGTTGTACCCGGAGACCGCAAACAAGCCGCTTTGCTGGTGGGTGAAACTTTGCCGTTCGAGCGGCAACTCGGTATTGACGCGCTGGCTCAAGATTTGGTCGGACGGCTCACGCCCATACTGGATAACGTCAAGACCACCACGGCCGCAATTAATGAACCGGACGGATTGTTGCAACATGCGAAAAGCGTGGCCGTGCAAGTTGAAAAGAGCGGCGCAACGGCGGACCAATTGATGCGGCAAGCCAAGCAGGCAATAGGCGTGAGTGATGCGAAAATCAACCAGGCTTTGGATAAGAGTGACGCGCTATTAGCCAAGACTGGCGTGGTGTTGGAAAATTTGCAGCAGATTACCAGCGACGCGGGAAAAGTCACTGCCGCCACGGCGGACAACATTTTGCCGTTGATACGCGATGGCCGGTTCGCGGCGGAAGATGCGCGCGATATTTTGGGCGCGAGCAAAGAAATGTGGCCGATACGCAATTACCTTGATGCGGGCGGCGAAAAAATCCTGCCTATGGACAGCTATGGTGTGGTTCATGCGCCCTCCCAATAAATTTTTCCTGATTTTATGCTGCGCGCTTTTGCTGAGTGCTTGCGGCTCTGTGCCGGAAAAAAAGAGCCCGGCAGCATTGCAGGCTACACGTCAAATTGAGCGTGGTACGGCGGCGTTTTTGCAGGGGGATTATGCGGGCGCGTTGACCGAGTTCGCGCTTGGATTGCGCATCGAACTTTCTATCGAGAACGCGGACGGCATTGCGGTATCGCGTATCAACTTGGCGCGAACCTGGCGCGAATTGGCGCATCCCGAACAGGCGCATGTGCAGTTGGATGCCTTGTTTGCCGCGCCAATATTGCCCTATCCGGCCGAGAGTCTGGCGGCGGCGGCAGTCATGCAGGCACAGTTGTATTTTGAGGGCGACGCGCCGGATGTTGCCGCGCAATGGCTGGATCGCGGCGATGTGCTGTGCCAGAAAAAATGTGCGGCGACCGCTTCGTTGACCTTGTTGCGCGCGCAACTTTTGTTGCATGACGGGCGATATGCGCAGGCGCAAAAATTAGCCGACGAATCTGCCGCGACCTTGATCGCGCCGTCACAAAATATCGAGCTGGCAAACGCGTTGCGCTTGTCCGGCGAGATTTATTTTGCACAGCACGACGATGTGAACGCCTCCGCCAAATTCGAGCAGGCTCTCGCATTGGATCAGCGCGCCGGATTGCCCGCCAAAATACGTTTGGATCTGACGCGGCTCGCTGAAACTGCGGAACATGCCGGCAAAAATGACGAGGCAAAAAATTACGCCGCGCGCGCGGCATCAGTCAGCCAGGCAATGCGTGAGGCGCATCAAATTGCACAGCCTCCGGCACACTAGCCGCGATGTTTAAACTCCTGGGCAAAAAAAGTTTGACGTTGGCGATGCTGGTTTCCGGCTACCTCAAACTTTTATTCTACGGCTTGTCTCACATGCGGGTGTTGCGTAACGAACCCACGCGCAACAATTTTTACCGGCAAATTTTTTTCAGCGGTAATCAGGCTTTGCACATCATCGGCTTCATCGGTTTGTTGCTTGGCATCATCGTGTCGACACAATCATTTTCGGTGGCGGGCGGCGACAGTTCCTTAGTCGTCAAAGTCATGGCATTGGTCATTGTGTGGGAGGTTGGCCCGATGTTTGCCGCGCTTATTATTATCGCCCGCAGCGGGTCGGCAATCGCGGTGGAACTGGCGCAAATGAAAATCGCAGGCGAGATGTTTAGTCTGGAACAGATGGGTATCGCGCCCTTGGATTATCTGATTGTGCCGCGCATTTTGGGGGTGACTATCTCCGTGGTCGCGCTGACGACCTATTTTCAAATCGTCGCGGTCTTGGGTGGGCTGGCGGTTAGCGCGATGTTTCAGAACGTGGCGTTTTTTGATCAGGTGCGCCGCTTCATCGAGCTGGTCAACCCCTGGTTGCTGATGGGTGGCGTGGTGAAAAGCATGGTGTTTGGACTGGTGATTTCGACCATTGCCTGTTACCACGGCATGTCTGTCGGCACGTCGATGTCAGTCGTTCCCCAAGCCGCGATCAAAGCGGTGATACGCGCCATGTTGGCCGTGTTTACCACAGACATCTTATTCGCGTTGCTGCGTTTGATTTAGCCCAAACCCGCACTGGACTGGCGGCGACAGGGTAAGCAAAGCCTGCTAGAATAGCGCGCCTTTTTTATTAACTTTTGTTTGGAGAATCACGCATGGCTATCGAACGCACTCTGTCTATTATCAAACCTGATGCAGTCGCAAAAAATGTAATCGGTCAAATCTACTCACGCTTTGAAGGCGCGGGTTTGAAAGTGATCGCCGCACGCATGACCCAATTGTCCCAGAAAGAAGCTGAAGGTTTTTACGCCGTTCACGCAGCGCGCCCTTTCTTCAAAGACCTGGTGAGCTTTATGATTTCTGGCCCTGTGATGATTCAGGCTTTGGAAGGCGAAGGCGCGATTTTGAAAAACCGCGATTTGATGGGCGCGACTGACCCCAAGAAAGCCGACAAAGGCACGATCCGCGCCGATTTCGCCGACAGCATAGACGCGAACGCGGTACACGGTTCTGACGCGGCTGAAACAGCAGCAGTTGAAATCGCTTATTTCTTCCCGGCGTTAAACGTGTACTCTCGTTGAACGAGTGTTAGAAACCGCATAGGTTTTATGAAGCAGAACCTCCTCGACTTTGATGCGCATGGACTAACAACTTATTTCGCGGAAATGGGCGAGAAGCCTTTTCGCGCCAAGCAAGTGATGCGCTGGATGTACAAAGAAGGGGAGTCCGATTTCGCCGCGATGACCAACATCGCGGCCAGTTTGCGTGACAAACTCACGCAACACGCTTGCATCACCACGCCTTCCATTATGCGCGAAGAATTGTCCGACGACGGCACGCGCAAATGGTTGCTGGATGTGGGCACAGGCAACGCGGTCGAAGCGGTGTACATACCCGAAGCGACGCGCGGCACTTTATGCATTTCCTCGCAAGCGGGATGCGCGCTGGATTGCTCTTTTTGTTCGACCGGCAAGCAGGGTTTTAATCGCAATCTTTCGGTGGCGGAAATCATCGGGCAGTTGTGGTGGGCGAATCATCAGCTCGGCAAAAACGCCGAAGGCAACTGGGCAATCAGCAATGTGGTGATGATGGGCATGGGCGAGCCGCTGCTGAATTTCGACAACACGGTGAGCGCGCTGCGTTTGATGCTGGACGATCATGGATACGGTTTGTCGCGCCGCCGCGTGACGGTGTCGACTTCCGGTGTGATACCGGCGATGGACAGGTTGCGCGAGGAATGTCCGGTGGCGTTGGCGGTGTCACTGCACGCGCCGAACGACAAGCTGCGCGATGTGCTGGTGCCGATCAACCAAAAATATCCGCTCAAAGAATTGCTCGCCGCGTGTTTGAGATATTTGGAAAAAGCCCCGCGCGATTTCATCACCTTTGAATATGTGATGCTGGACGGCGTAAACGACACGGTGCAGCACGCGCATGAATTGGTGCGCTTGGTGGCTGATGTGCCGTGCAAATTCAATTTGATTCCGTTCAACCCGTTTCCGCAAACGCATTACCAGCGTTCCAAACCGGATACCATCGCGCGTTTTCGTGATGTGTTGATGCGGGCGAATATTGTCACCACCACGCGCAAAACACGCGGCGACGACATCGCGGCGGCGTGCGGACAATTGGCGGGACAAGTGCAGGACAGGACCAAACGGACGATGCAGCGCGTGGTCGCATTGCACAGATAATATTTTTTAATAGATGATTAAACTTATGACTAAGTATCGTTGGATCGCACTATCAATGTTGTTTCTGTCGGGCTGTGCCGGTAACGGCATGAATGCCGAGCGCGCGCAAAGCAGTGCCAAGGTTCATACCGAATTGGCCGGGGTCTATTACGAGCGCACGCAAATGGGGGCTGCCCTGGATGAGATCACGCAGGCACTCAACGCGAAGTCGAGTTACGCGCCGGCTTACAACGTGCGCGCCTTGATACACATGGCATTGCACGAGGATAAAGAAGCCGAGGAGGATTTTCAACACAGTCTGAGTCTGGATAAAAATGACTCCGAAACGCAAAGCAACTTTGGCTGGTTCTTGTGCCAACGCAACAAGGAAAAAGAATCCATCACGCATTTTATGGCGGCGTTGAAAAACCCGCTTTATCAAACACCGGAGCAGGCGTACTTGAACGCTGCGGTATGTTCGCAAAAGATGAATGACAATGTTGCGGCCGAAGACTTTTACGCGCACGCCTTGAAGGCCAGACCCGGCCTACCGCAAGCCCTGTTGGGTATGGCGCAATTGAATTTTGCCAAGGATGAGCTGGATGTCGCCAAACGATATTTTGGCGAGTATGAATCGAAGACTGACAATTTGAGTGCGGAAGATTTGTGGTTGGCGGTGCGCATAGAACGCCGCCTCGGCAATCGCAGCAATGAAGCGTCATATGCGATGAAATTGCACAATCGCTTTCCCGATTCCAAGGAAGCGCGCATGTTAAATGCCAACTAAACACGGACGGGTGATTGACATGGAAGAAACCACAAATACTACTCCCGCTGCGGAAGATGTCGTGCCTGTGAAAATGGGGGCGACTTTGCGCGAGGCCAGATTGCGCATGGGTATGTCGGTGGCGGATGTGTGCGCGCAAATACGATTGGCTCCGCGCCAGATCGAGGCTTTGGAAGCGGATGATTTTTCCCGGCTTCCCGAGATGGCTTTTGTGCGCGGTTTTGTGCGCAGCTATGCCAAACTGTTGCATCTGGACGCGGCAAATTTATTGGCGGCATTGCCACCCGCGCAATTAGTTTCGGAGCATATCGAACCCGCCTCTGTCGAGGTGCCGTTCAGCATCAAACAATTGTCGGCGCAGCAAAATCAAAATTGGTTGATCGCCTCGGCGGTGGTTATGGTTGGCGTGATCGCTTTTGCGATTTGGCATTTCAGCACGCCCAAAGCGGAAAAAAACGCAGCGACGGAAAAGCCATCCGTGTCCGAAGCCGCCATCGTATTGCCGGAGCAGAACGCGGCAGTATCGTCGGTGGACGAGGTGAACGCGGGCATAGATCCCGATGCGCCCGTGTCTGCCGTGCAACCCGTGCCAGAGCTTGCACCCGCGCTCGCGGCAACGCCTGCGCCAGCGGCTAAAGCACCGCCCGCAACGGCTGTGCCGGTTTTGAAGCCGGCGACCTCGCTGGTTCAAACATCCGCAAGCAAGCCGCAAGCTGCTTCGTCGGTTGCGCCGGTTAGCGCGTCCAAAGGCACGGAAAAACTGCGTCTGGTGTTTGATGCGGAGTCATGGACCGAGGTTAAAGATGCACAAGGAAAAATTTTATCATCGCAACTTAATGCGGCGGGCAGCGAGTTAAGTCTGAACGGTAGCGCGCCTTATGAACTGGTGATAGGCAACGCCAAATCCGTGCATGTGTATCGTCAGGGCAAAGCCGTGGATGTGGATGCGCATATTAATTCGACGAGCGAAGTCGCGCGTCTGTCGGTGGAATAAATAACATGGACATGATTAAACGCAGACCTTCGCAACGTGTCGTGATTTCAGGCGTGATGATGGGCGGCGGCGCGCCGGTGGTGGTGCAGTCCATGACCAACACCGACACGGCGGATGTGGAATCTACCGTCAAGCAAGTTTACGAATTGGCGCAAGCCGGTTCGGAGTTGGTGCGCATCACGGTGAACACGCCGGAAGCGGCGGCGCAAGTCGCCAACATCCGCGCGAGGCTCGATGAAATGGGTTGCGATGTGCCGCTGGTGGGCGACTTTCATTACAACGGTCATCGCTTGTTGCGCGACTATCCAGATTGCGCGCGAGCGTTGGCGAAATATCGCATCAATCCCGGCAACGTCGGCCGCAGTCGCGAGTCCGAAGACCCGTTCACCATGATGATAGAGACGGCGATTCAGTTTGATAAGCCGGTGCGTATCGGCGTGAACTGGGGCAGTTTGGATCAAAATTTAGTGGTGCGCATGATGGATGAAAATTCGCGTTTGCCGCAGCCTTTGGATGCCAAACACGTCACGCAAAACGCGCTCATCGCCTCGGCTTTGGAGAGTGCAAAGCGAGCTGAAAAAATCGGCATGGCGAAGAATCGCATCGTGTTGTCGTGCAAGGTCAGCGACGTGCAAGATTTGATTTCCGTGTATCGCGCTTTGAGTGCGCAATGCGATTACGCGCTGCATCTGGGTTTGACCGAAGCGGGCATGGGCTCGAAAGGCATCGTGGCTTCGACCGCCGCTTTGTCGGTGTTGTTGCAAGAGGGCATCGGCGACACCATACGCATTTCTTTAACGCCCGAACCGAATGGTTCGCGCACCCAAGAAGTTATCGTTGGACAAGAGATTTTGCAGACCATGGGCTTGCGCGCCTTTTCGCCTATGGTCACCGCATGTCCCGGT
>JBAVPP010000436.1:0-5533 GCA_049693175.1 Gallionella sp.
GTTCAATCCGAATCTTTGATTGTCGCCCTCAAAGGCGCGGGCGAAGAATTGCGCGAAAAAATCTTCAAGAATATGTCGCAACGCGCGGCGGAAATGATGCGCGAAGACTTGGAATCCAAAGGTCCGGTCAAACTCAGCGAAGTCGAAGCCAACCAAAAAGAAATCCTCAAAATCGTGCGTCGTCTGTCCGACGAAGGCCAGATTTCACTAGGCGGAAAAGGCGAGGAAGCATATGTCTGACAAGCGCATCGCAAAAGAGCAAATGACCGCGTATCAACGCTGGGAACTATCTTCATTCGACCAGTTCGGCACGGCTGCCCAAAAAGGAAAAGCGTCATTCTCACCATCCGCCGATGCCAAACTTGAGCAGCAACGGGCACACGATGAAGGTTATCAGACAGGACACAGCACCGGCTATGCCACGGGACATGAAGCCGGTTATGCCATCGGCATCCAGCAGGCCAAAACTGAAGCGGCGCAAATCGGCGCGCTGTTGCAAAATTTGCAAGACGCATTGAATCAGACTGATCAGGAAATCGCGCAATCGCTGCTCGATTTATCGTTGTCGGTCGCCAACAAAATGGTCATCGAGGCCTTGCAAGTCAAGCCGGAAATTATTCTCGAAATCATACGGGAAGCCATCAGCATTTTGCCGCAGTTCAATCAGAACGCGCATCTGGTGTTGCATCCTGAAGATGCGGAATTGGTGCGCAAACACATGAACGACGACCTCATTCACGCTGGTTGGAAAATATTCACTGATCCAAAAGTCGAGCGCGGCGGCTGTTTGGTGAAAACGGCGAACAGCTTGATTGAAGCAACCACCGAAGCGCGTTGGAAACGCATCCTCGATTCCATAGGGCAGGATCATTCATGGCTAGCGTAGAAACACACAGCAGCCGTTGGAAAACTTTTTTCGCGGTCGGCGGCGAATATGTCGCGGACTGCAAACCCATGTTGCCCAGCGGACATCTGACCAAAGTGACCGGCTTGGTGATGGAAGCGGTCGGCCTGCAAATGCCGGTGGGCAGCACCTGCGCAATCTATTTGCCCAACTGCGTCATCGAGGCGGAAGTGGTCGGCTTCTCCGGCGAGAAATTATTTTTGATGCCAGAAAACAATGTATACGGTTTAGTGCCAGGTGCGCGCGTCATGCCGATTGAGCACAGCCATGTGTTGACCATAGGCGAAAAACGCAAACCCAAACGTCGCATCGCCGATCTGGGCAAACATCTGCCGGTGGGCGAAATGTTGCTGGGACGCGTGCTGGATGGCGCGGGCAAACCGCTGGATCAACTCGGCCCATTGGTGGATGTCGGTTCGGCCTCTTTGCAAAGCCGCCCGTTCAACCCATTGGAGCGCGCCAGCATAGATCAGACCTTGGATGTCGGCGTGCGCGCCATCAACAGCATGTTGGTGGTGGGACGCGGGCAGCGTATGGGTTTATTCGCGGGCAGCGGCGTGGGTAAAAGCGTGTTGTTGGGCATGATGGCGCGTTACACCAGCGCGGACGTAACCGTGGTCGGACTAATAGGCGAACGTGGTCGTGAAGTTAAAGAATTTATCAATGACATTTTGGGCGCGGAAGGTCTAGCACGTTCAGTGGTCGTCGCCACCCCAGCTGACACCTCGCCGTTGATGCGGCTGCAAGGTGCCGCGTATGCCACCACTATCGCCGAATATTTTAGAGACCAGGGCAAAAATGTTTTGCTCATCATGGACTCGCTCACGCGCTATGCGATGGCGCAACGCGAAATCGCGCTGGCGGTTGGCGAGCCTCCCGCCACCAAAGGTTATCCGCCTTCGGTGTTCGCCAAACTTCCGCAACTGGTGGAACGTGCGGGCAACGGGCTGGATGGCAGCGGTTCGATTACCGCGTTTTACACCGTGCTCACCGAAGGTGACGACCAACAAGATCCCATCGCCGACAGCGCGCGCGCCATTCTGGATGGACACATCGTGTTATCGCGCCGCCTAGTCGAGCAAGGTCACTACCCCGCCATCGACATCGAAGCGTCCATCAGCCGCGTCATGTCGCATCTGGTTACCCCTGAACATCTATCGCTGGTACAACGCTTCAAACACATGTATTCGCACTACCAACGCAACCGCGATTTAATCAGTGTGGGCGCGTATGTCAGTGGCAGCGATCCCTTGCTGGATCAGGCCATCGTGCTATATCCGCAAATGGAAAAATTTTTGAAACAAGGCATGTTCCAACAGGAGAACAGCCTAGCCAGCATAGATCAACTCTATGCCTTGTTCGCCAATCAACATTGAGCTTATAGACCATGCAAAAACCATTCACCTTACAACCATTGATGAATTTGGCCCAGCATCAAAATGAATCGGCCACGCGCGAACTCGGCCAGCGCAACAAACAACAACACGATGTGGAAGAAAAACTCGAACTGCTGCAACGCTACCGCACTGACTATCAAGCGCGCTTGCAATCCGCCTCGCAAGTCGGCATGGATCCGGCGGAGTTGCGCAACTTTCAGCAGTTCATCAACAAGCTGGATGAAGCCATCGCGCAACAACGCAAGATGTTGGAACACAGCAAAGTTAGGGTGCAGGCGGGACGCAGCGAATTCGATTCCACTCAACGCCGACTCAAGTCTTATTCCACCTTGCAAGAACGCCATAACGAGGAACAAAAAAAAGCAGATAGCAAATCCGAACAACGTGCTTTGGATGAACACACCGGACGCTTTGCCGCGCGCCGCATGTTGAATCACGAAGACCAAAACCATTAGCAAGGAAATCATCATGCCCACTCTCACTGCGGTTAATAAATCACCTGCCAGCGTCACCGCAAATAAACCCGCAAGCAGCAGCGGCGCGAGCGATGCACAAGCCACTGATCTGTTCGGCGCGCTACTGGCGCAGCAAGTCGCCGACATTCCGTCAAATACCCATGCGAGTGCACCATCGCAACCCGCCAACCTTGATGATAAAAAAAATTTAGCGGATAAAAAAACGGCTGCTGATAAATTGGCCGAGCAACAAAGTATTAGCGCAGCCACCGTGCCTGCCGATCTGACTGGCAATCTAATCGCGCTGCTCCCGCCGTCACCCGAAATACGCACAACGGTGACGACAGCTGAAGCGCGTCCAGTCAGAATCGACACGGGCAAAGTCACGCCGAATACCCTGCCAACCAGTATCATTAATGTCGATGCGGAAAAAAATGTGGCGAACAGTACCACCGCTATTGCCACTGAAAGAAAAGAAGTTCCACTGTCAAATAACAGCAAATCCGCTGTGCAAAACGCGCCAGAGATACGCACCGACAAACCCGGTGCTGCACCCATAGTCGCCGCCAAGACAGAGGCAAAAAGTCCAGCCGAAAGCGACACGAAATTCATCACTCCGGTAAGTAAACATGGTGACATTGCGGCCGCCCCGGTCGCACCCGGCACGCAAGACGCAATCAGCACTGTCGTGGCAAATATGCAGCACAGTCTGAACACCAGCCCCGCGCAAATGACCGCCACCGCGCAACAATCCATCGCGACCGCAGTAGGCAGCAATCATTGGGCGGAGGAGTTCTCGCAAAAGATCACTTGGATGACCACGCAGCAAAATAATCAGGTCGCGGAATTGCACCTCAATCCACCCGACCTCGGACCGTTGAATGTGGTGCTTAAAGTCACTGACAATCAGGCCACGGCAACCTTCATCTCCTCGCATAGCGCGGTGCGTGATGCGGTCACCCATGCCCTCCCCGCGTTGCGCGAAGTGTTAGCCAATAGCGGCATCACTTTGGGCAACACCACCGTCAGCGATCAACCCGCCCGTGACAATAGCGCGGCATTTAGCGGTCAGCAGCAACAAAGTCGGCAATGGGTGAATCAAGGCGGCACACCCAACGAGGGCGCGGTGCAGGCGATTTCCACTCGCGTCAACATGCGTAAACACGACGGCATGGTCGACACCTTTGCCTGACGCAAAAACAAAAAGGCCGAGTTGACAGGAAACACCTGCCCTAATCGACACATCGACACCCGGCGATTTTTCTCATAATTGCCAGCATAAATTCCGAGGATAACGAAAATGTCTAAAGCCCCAGCAAAACCCGCCGCCGCAGCCGGAGCAGAAGCTCCTAAAAAAAGCAAAAAAATGCTGATTATCATCATTGCTGCCGTGTTGCTGATAGGCGGCGGTGCGGCAGCGTTCTTTTTAATGAAGCCGCACGATGCGAAAAAAGAAGCTGCCGAGGAAACGCAAAAAGAAGTTCCACCCAAGTATGTTGAACTCGGCACCTTCACCGCCAATCTGTTGCACGAAGAAGGCGACCGCTATTTGCAAGTTGCCATCTCGCTCAAGTTGACCAAGCCCGAACTGGAAGAAAAAGTCAAAGCCAGCAATCCGGAAATTTTGCATCGCGTGAATATGTTGTTGCAAAGCAAAAGTCCATCCGAACTTGCCACTTTGGCCGGCAAAGAAAAATTGGCGCGTGACATCAAGGCTCAAGTCGAATATGTGATTGGTTTCCGCAAAACACCGCCCGTTACCACGCCGTCTGAAGTGCATCATGCCGAGCCTGCTGCCACATCCGGCATCGTGGCAACAAGCCCGCAAAGTGCCGTAGTCGCGGCAATCGCGCCGGTTGAAGCAGAACATGCCGCAGCGGCGGAAAAAACCGAAGAAGCTCCGCAAGAAGAAACCAAGGTCGTGCCCAAAACCAGTGGTATCGCCGAAGTGTTGTTCACCTCATTTATCATCCAATAAAACATGAGCGAGTTTCTGTCACAAGATGAAGTCGATTCACTCCTCAAAGGTGTGAATGGCGAAGCGGATGAAGCCAAGGATCAGCAGGCTGATGCTGGTGAGGTGCGTCCCTATAATCTTGCATCTCAGGAACGCATCGTGCGTGGGCGTATGCCCACCATGGAAATCATCAACGAGCGTTTCGCGCGTTTGTTTCGCATCGGCCTGTTCAACTTCATACGCCGCACACCGGAGATTTCGGTAGGCCCGGTGCGCGTGTTGAAGTTCGGCGAGTTCATCCGTAATTTGCATGTGCCCACCAATTTGAATCTCATTCAAGCCAAACCGTTGCGCGGCAACGGGCTGTTCATTTTTGACCCGAATCTTATTTTTTTGATCGTCGATAATATGTTCGGCGGCGACGGCCGTTTTCACATGCGTGTGGAAGGCCGTGAGTTCACCCAGACCGAACAACGCATCATCCAAAAACTATTGGAAGTCGTGTTCGAAACTTACGGTAAATCATGGGAGACCGTGTATCCCGTGAACTTTGAATACATACGCTCGGAAATGAATCCGCAGTTCGCCAACATCGCCACGCCCAACGAAGTGGTGATCGTGACTTCCTTTGATATTGAGTTGGGCGGCAACGGCGGCGCGTTCCATGTGTGTATGCCCTACTCCATGCTCGAGCCCGTGAAAGACCTGCTGTACAGCTCCATGCAAGGCGAACACCTAGCGGTAGACAAACGCTGGTTGCAGCTGCTTTCCCGGCAAGTGCAATCCGCCAACATCGAACTCATCGCCACACTGGGCAGTG
>JBAVPP010000437.1:0-2832 GCA_049693175.1 Gallionella sp.
GCAATCTCGTAGCGTATCGCTATCATCGCCGCGCAGAATCTATCCAGCTCGGCTTTGGATTCGCTCTCGGTCGGCTCAACCATCAGCGTATCGACCACCGGAAAAGAAGTGGTGGGCGCGTGGAAGCCATAATCCATCAGACGTTTTGCAATGTCCGATACTTCCACGCCATCCTTTTTCCATTCACGACAATCCAAAATCATCTCGTGCGCGCAACGACCGTTAGCACCGCTATATAAAGTCGCGTAATGATTTTTGAGCGACTCTTTGATGTAGTTCGCATTCAAAATCGCCATGCGCGTCGCTTCGCGCAAGCCATCGCCGCCCAGCATTTTGATGTAGCCATAAGAGATTAACAAAATCAGCGCGCTACCATACGGTGCGGCGGAAACCGCGTGTATGCCTTGCGCGCCGCCGGTTTTAACGACGGGATGCGACGGCAAAAATGGTGCGAGATGTGCCGCCACGCCGATAGGGCCCATGCCCGGTCCGCCGCCGCCGTGGGGAATCGCAAAGGTCTTGTGCAAATTCAAATGGCACACATCCGCGCCGATATTGCCGGGACTGGTCAGGCCGACTTGCGCATTCATATTCGCGCCGTCCATATACACCTGTCCGCCGTTGTCGTGAATGATTTGCGTGATGTCGCGTATGGACTCTTCGTAAACCCCGTGGGTGCTGGGATACGTGACCATCAGGCAAGACAAATCAGCCTTATGTTGCTCGGCTTTTTCGCGCAAATCTTGCACGTCGATATTGCCTGTGCTGTCGCATTTCACCACCACGATGTTCATGCCGCACATCGCCGCGCTCGCCGGATTCGTGCCGTGCGCCGATGACGGAATCAACGCCACATTGCGCTGACCTTCGCCGCGCGAACGGTGATACGCCTGGATTACCAGCAGTCCGGCATATTCGCCGGACGCGCCGCTGTTGGGCTGAAAACTCATTTTGGCGAAGCCGGTAATCTCGGACAAATCGGCATCCAACGCGGCGATGATTTCCTGATAACCTTCGGCTTGTTCGAGCGGCACAAAAGGATGCAAGTTGGCGAAACCCGGCCAAGTCAGTGGCAATAATTCCGCCGCCGCGTTCAGCTTCATCGTGCAAGAACCCAGCGAAATCATGGAATGCGTCAGTGACAAATCTTTGTTTTCCAACCGCTTGATGTAACGCATCATCTCGGATTCAGAATGATAAGTGTTGAACACCGCATGGCTCAGAATCGCCGACAGTCTTGGTGTGACGCGCATCGCGGCGGAAAATATTTGCGACGCGGTGACGCGCGGCGCGGCTTTTGCAGCGGCTTGCGCGAACACACTCAAGATTGCATTCAGCGCGTCGGCATCGGTGGTTTGGTCGATGGCAATGCTCACGCCGTCATCGGTGTAACGGAAATTGATGCGCGCGGTTTCTGCCAGCGCGTGCAACTTCACGTTGTCGGTGTGAGTGATTTTAATCGTGTCAAAAAACACCGCGTCGCTTACCGCGTAGCCGAGTTTTTTCAATTCATTTGCCA
Source organism: Gallionella sp. (assembly GCA_049693175.1). Classification (GTDB taxonomy): domain Bacteria; phylum Pseudomonadota; class Gammaproteobacteria; order Burkholderiales; family Gallionellaceae; genus Gallionella. The sequence goes on from JBAVPP010000437.1 coordinate 1,520, forward strand.
GCGTCACAGCGGTTTGATGCACCTGCCGCGCAATGCCGCGCAAGCCTTCCGCGCCGTGATACACCGCGTACATACTCGCCATAATCGCCAGCAAAGCCTGCGCGGTACAAATATTGGACGTGGCTTTTTCGCGGCGTATATGTTGCTCCCGCGTTTGCAATGCCATGCGTAATGCGGGGTTGCCATCGGCATCTTGCGACACACCGATAATGCGTCCCGGCATGGAGCGTTTATGCGCGTCGCGGCAGGCAAAATACGCCGCGTGAGGCCCACCATAACCCATAGGCACGCCGAAGCGTTGCGTGCTACCTAAAACCACGTCTGCGCCCCATTCGCCGGGTGGCGTGAGCAACACCAAACTCAAAATATCCGCCGCGACGGCGATGCTCATCCCCTGCGCTTTGGCACGCTGCACAAAGTCCGCGTAGTCATGCACCGCGCCATCGGCGGCGGGATATTGCAGCAACGCGCCATACAGATTTTCATTCAACGTGACGGTTTTGAAATCGCCGATGACCAACTCTATACCCAACGGTTTGGCGCGCGTCTTGAGCAATTCGATAGTCTGCGGAAAGCAATCATGCGACACGAAAAAACTATTTTTCGCCGCGTCATCACGCGAACGCAAACTATGCAACATGGTCATGGCTTCAGCCGCCGCCGTCGCTTCATCGAGCAAAGAAGCGTTGGCGATTTCCATGCCGGTCAGATCGATTATCATGGTTTGGAAATTTAGCAACGCTTCCAAACGCCCTTGCGCAATCTCCGCTTGATAGGGCGTGTAAGCCGTGTACCAACCGGGATTTTCCAGAATGTTGCGCTGAATGACCGCCGGCAAAATCGTGTCGTAATAGCCCAGACCGATATAGGTTTTGAACAATTTATTCTTCGCCGCGATACCGCGCAAATGCTGAAGGTAAGCGTGTTCGCTCATGCCTTGCGGCAAGTTCAACGGCTGCTGCAAACGAATTGCGGCAGGCACAGTTTGGTCGATAAGCTCATCCACCGAAGACGCGTTGATGACGCGCAACATGGATTGAATATCAGAAGTAGAAGGGCCGTTGTGGCGATGGACGAATTGGTCTGACATAGGAGCGAGGATTTAGGATTTAGGATTTAGGAATTGGGATTTAGGATTTGGCAGGTAGCAAGGACTTGGAATGGGTTTACTAAATCCTAATTCCCAAGTCCTAAATTCTGTCTTTAGTGTGCTTCGCTTTCGACGTGCGCTTGATACGCGTTCGCATCCAGCAGCGCGGCGACATCGGCGGCGTTGTCGGGTTTCATTTTGAATATCCATGCGCCATATGGAT
>JBAVPP010000438.1:0-1932 GCA_049693175.1 Gallionella sp.
GTGCAGGCAGGCACACGTCTGGCGGTCGCGGTGATGGATATCGATTTTTTCAAAAAGATTAACGACCGCTACGGCCATGATGGCGGAGATGCGGTGCTTAAAAATTTTGCCGCACTAATGGGCGCGCATTTCAAAAATATTCTGGTGGCACGCGTGGGGGGCGAGGAATTCTTTTTGTTGTTTGAAGAGCCGGATAAAGCTGCCGGGTATTGCGAGGAATTTCGCCGTATCGTGGAACAGGCAACGACGCCCTTCGGCGACGAAAATATTTGTTTTACCATCAGTATAGGCATCACCTGCCAAGCATCGTGCGATCTGGACGATATGCTAAATCACGCCGATAAAAATTTATATCACGCCAAGCAAAGCGGGCGTAACCGCATCGTCGCGATTTAACGCGCTGAAGATGTGGCTTGTGTTTGAACGACAAAATTAAGCAACTTTTTACCCGCTGTTCGTCTGAGTCAACTGCGCGGATGTGCCGATAATCGGCGTGTCGAACGGAGTGCATCATGGCAGAAGACAGCGATCTCGAAAAAACCGAACAACCCTCGGAACGGCGACTTGAACAGGCCAAAGAAAAAGGCCAAGTCGCGCGTTCCCGCGAGCTGTCTACGTTCGCGGTATTGCTGGCGGGTGGAGCAACCATGTGGATGATGGGTGCGTCGCTGACCCGGCATTTGACCCAATTATTGCATGACGGTTTGAGCTTCAAACAAGAGCTGGCATTTAATCCCGCTTTAATGGTTCCGCGTTTGTTTGATTTTTCCGTGGAAATATTGCTGGCGTTTTCGCCGTTGCTGCTGGCGATGCTATTGGCCGCGCTATTTTCACCCTTGCTGTTGAACGGTTGGTTGTTCAGCACTTCAGCCATACAGCCGCAATTTTCGCGGCTTAATCCCGTGTCCGGTATCGCGCGTATGTTTTCCCTGCACTCGTTGATTGAGCTCGCCAAAGCGGTGGCGAAATCGGTGGTGGTGGGTGGTGTGGCGGCGTGGGTAATCTGGCATAACAAAGATCAGGTGATGGGGCTGGGCGCGGTGTCTTTGAGCGCGGCGATTCCGCAGATGGGGCATTTGATAGGCGCGAGTTTTTTAGCGGTGGTGGGCAGCATGTTGCTTATCGTGCTGGTGGATGTGCCGTTCCAACTTTGGGAACACAACAAAAAGTTGATGATGACCAAAGAGGAGGTACGTCAGGAATCCAAAGAAACCAACGGCGATCCCATGGTCAAGAGCCGCATACGCAATATGCAACGCGAGATGGCGCGTCGCCGCATGATGGCGGCGATCCCGACCGCCGACGTGGTGGTGACCAATCCGACGCATTACGCCGTGGCCTTGAAATATAGCGATAACGGTATGCACGCGCCGGTGGTGGTGGCTAAAGGTTCGGACGTGCTGGCATTGCGTATACGCGAGATCGCGCAAGAAAATCATGTGCCGATTTTGGAAGCTCCGCCGTTGGCGCGCGCATTGCATAAGCATACCGAATTGGGCGAATCCATACCGGAAGCGTTGTACACCGCTGTCGCCGAAGTATTGGCCTATGTCTACCAATTAAAACGTTATCAAACCCAAGGCGGTGCGCGACCTCAAGAACCGGATGAATTGCCGGTTCCGCTCGAATTAGACCCCGCGGCGCAACCGGGTGTGGTGTAAGCGCGGCGGTGAATTTTCAGCACGGGATGAACAATGATTTTTTCTCAAGAAAAACTGGGTAATGCCGATAAGTCAAGCATGGATGGGCTGTCACCGGAGAAGGCAATGAAAGTCGTGATTATTGATGATGCGCAACTAAATGTGACGCTGTTGCAACATCTGGTAAAAAAGCTGCCAGCCTGCGAGGCCATCTGTTTCACAGATTCTGTCGAGGCATTGTTGTGGTGTCTGGATAATGAGCCGGATTTGGTCATTGTGGATTACATGATGC
>JBAVPP010000439.1:0-1715 GCA_049693175.1 Gallionella sp.
TTTAATCGCCGCTTCCAGTCCAATAAACAGCGATTCGGCGATGATGGCGTGACCGATATTCAACTCAACAATATTGGGAATGGCGACGATGTCTTGCACGTTGTGGTAATGCAGCCCGTGTCCGGCATTGACTTGCAGACCTTGCGCATGAGCGTGTGCGGTGGCGAAAGTAAGACGTTGCAACTCGTGCGCATGTTGCGGCACGCTGTCGGCTTCGGCATATTTTCCGGTGTGCAATTCAATCACAGGCGCGCCCGCCAATTTTGCCGCGTCGATTTGTTTTTGCTCGGGGTCGATAAATAGTGACACGCGGACTCCGGCATCGGCACAACGCTGACACGCGGATTTAATTGTGTCGAAATAACGCACCACATCCAAGCCGCCTTCGGTGGTCAATTCTTCGCGACGTTCCGGCACTAAACACAAATCATGCGGACGGGTTTTGAGCGCAATGGCTATCATTTCTTCGGTGACCGCGCTTTCCAGATTCATGCGCACTTGCAGCATCTCGCGCAACGCCGCGACATCGTGATCTTGGATATGGCGACGGTCTTCGCGCAGATGCAGCGTGATGGCATCCACACCAGCAGATTCCGCCAAGAGTGCTGCGCGTATCACGTTGGGGTAAGGCGCGCCACGTACTTGGCGCAGCGTCGCAACGTGGTCGATATTCAGTCCGAGCTTAATCATATTTTTTGCAACTCCTTAATCAGTTCGCGTGTCTGCAACACTTTGCCGCCAAGGTGGTGATTGAGCAACACGCGCATCAGTTGTTTGCTCTGTTGCGCGGTGTTCGCATCGGTATATTCATCCGCCGCCATGTCCAATAAAGTCTTGCCCGACACAGGCACGCCCACCCGCACATCACCATCATCCAACACCGGGCCGCGATCCAGCGCGTAACGATAATTTTGCTGCGGCGAGATTGCAATGTCGCTGCCCGCCTCGCGTTGCAACACCAGCGCGTAACCCAATTCTTGCAGCAGATGTTTCTCGAAACAGCGCAGCGTTGCTGCATGATCTGTTTCGTGTGCGAGTCGATATAAAGTGGCGCGATAGTAATCGAATAAATTTTCGTGCGCATCGTCGCGCGCCAACAAATTGACCATCAATTCGTTCAAATAAAATCCGCACATTAACGCCGTGCCTTGCAATAACGGTTGACCACCCTGCCATTGCGCGCTGTGCAGCGTACGCACTTCACCTTTGCCAAACCAGCTTAATAACACCGGCTGAAAATTCATCAGCAGCCCGCGCAGATTGGATTTCGGACGACGCGCACCGCGCGCCACAATCGCCAATCGGCCATGCGTGCGACTGAACACGTCGACAATCAAACTGGTCTCGCGGAACGGATAGCTGTGCAACACGAAGGCGATTTCGTCCTGCTGTTTATTGTGCCGGCTGGCTGCGGTCATTCGTAACCCAAAGTGCGCAACACGCGCGCATCATCCGCCCAGCCGCTGCGGACTTTGACAAACACTTCCAGGAACACTTTACCGTCGTACAATTTTTCCATGTCGAGACGTGCTTGCGTGGCGATCTCCTTGAGCTTCTCGCCCTTGCTGCCGATGAGCATCGCCTTGTGCGCTTCCTTGTCCACCAGAATCGCGGCACTGATGCGGCGCAGCTTGCCTTCCATCTTAAATTGCTCGATCACCACGCTGACCGAATACGGCAATTCTTCGCCGGTAAAACGGAAAACTTTTTCGCGC
>JBAVPP010000440.1:0-10277 GCA_049693175.1 Gallionella sp.
CATTACACGCTGGAAGGCTTGGAACGCGCGCTCACCGCGCAAGGTTTCGCGCTCGACAACAGCCTGCTGCATCGCGCCGCGCGCCAAGTCATTTACTATTGCGAGGACACCGAGTTGCACAACACCGAAGTGCCCGACCATCCCACCAAAAAGCGTGAAAAAGAAATCTTCATTCAGGCTTACGATCATCATTTGCACGGCGACCACGACGAGACCACTCCGCCGGAGCTGCGTAGATATAAATAATCTTTTTTATGGATGATGAACAACTGCTGCGTTACAGCCGTCATATCTTATTGAATGAAATCGGCATCGAAGGACAGCAACGCGTATTAGATTCCAAAGTGCTCATCGTCGGCGTGGGTGGCTTGGGTTCACCTGCCGCACTGTATCTGGCCTCCAGCGGAGTCGGTCAAATAACTTTATGCGACCATGACACGGTTGACCTAAGCAATTTACAACGCCAAATCGCGCATCGAACCGCGAGCGTCGGACAGAAAAAAGTCACATCGGCAGCCGCAACCCTACACGCGCTTAATCCTGAAGTACGCTACGTCAGCGTGCCGCAACGCGCCGACGCAAAACTGTTGGAATCGCTCATCGCCGACCACGACGTGGTGCTGGATTGTTCGGATAATTTCACCACGCGCTACGCCATCAATCGCTTGTGTCAAACGCTCAAAAAACCTTTGGTGTCGGGTGCGGCGATTCAGTTTTCGGGACAAGCCTCGGTATTTGATTTTCGCCGCGAGCATACGCCGTGCTACAACTGTTTATACCCGGAAGAAACCGAAGCACAAGAATTGCGCTGCGCCACCACCGGCGTGTTCGCCCCGCTGGTTGGCATCATAGGCACACTGCAAGCCGCCGAGTCACTCAAGTTGATGATGGGCATCAACACGGGACTAAACGCGCGCCTATTGACGCTGGACGCGCTCACCATGAACATTCGCCAAATCGCGTTGCGCCGCGATCCCGATTGCAAGGTCTGCCGGCACTAAATTTACTCATGCGCCTGTATAAAAAATTCCTGCGAGAAGGCGTACCCGACTATCTGGCGCGACATTATTGGTGGGCGTATTTGTGGAAAAAAAGCATCTGGTTTTTCGACCATCAGCCCATCATCAACGCCATACTGTTCGGCCAATACGACACCTTGCTCAAGCAGACCTTGGCGCACGTCGAACGCAAACCCGGTGCGCGCTTGCTGCAACTGACTTGTGTCTACGGCAAGCTCACGCCGTCTTTGCTGCATCACACCGACAACGAAGTGCATTTGTGCGACGTGGCACTGGGGCAATTGGAATTGGCACGCAGCAAAGACGCGGACAGACGCTGCCATTTGGCGCGCATGAATGCCGAATCGCTGGCCTATGCAAACGACTCATTCGACCAAGTGATTTTATTTTTTCTGTTCCATGAAATGCCGCCGCAAGCACGGCAAAATGTGTACGATGAAATCGCCCGTGTGGTGAAAAAAAACGGCTCGGTATTAATTACCGAATATGGCGAAACACCCCGTCATCATTGGCTTTACCGCTTTATTCCATTTCGTTTTTTATTTGCACAGTTAGAGCCGTTTCTGCCGGGATTCTGGCAGGAAGATGTCGGCGAAAAACTGGCGGGCGCGCTCAAACGCCGTGGTAAAAAATTGCATGACGCACCGCAAATCACGCCGTGTTTTAACCAGTTTTATCGCGTCATGCTTTATCGGGTGGAGTGACGCTCACTTGTACAGCAGATGCGGCAACCAGGTGGAAATAATCGGCACATAAGTAATCAATCCCAAATAAACGAGCATCACGCCCACCCACGGCAGTGTGGCGATGGACACCTCGGTCAAACCCTCTTTTGCGAGATGGCTGGAGACAAAAAGATTAAGTCCCACCGGCGGATGTATCATGCCGATTTCCATATTCACCACCATGATAATGCCCAAATGTATCGGGTCTATACCCATGGTTTTCGCAATCGGTAAAAACAGCGGCGCGAGGATTAACACAATAGAAGTCGGCTCCATAAATTGTCCCGCCGCGAGCAGCGCGAAATTCACCATCAGCAAAAACATCCAAGGTTGCAGATTTTGTTCCAACACCCATTGCGACATGGACTGCGGAATCTGCTCCGAGGTCATCAGGAAGGAAAATAAAATCGCGTTGGTGATGATGTACAACAACATCGCGCTGGTGTTTGCCGCGCTCAACAAAGTTTTCGGCACTTGTTTCCAACTCAAATCGCCGTAGAAAAATTTCGCCGCGACAAAAGCATAAACCGCCGCGACCGCCGCCGCCTCGGTGGGCGTGAACAATCCGCCGTATATTCCGCCTATGACCAGCACCACCATGAAAATGCCGCCCCACGCGTCGCGCAAAGATGCCCAAAATTCTGTCGCCGTCGGCTTGGGCATGGTGGGGAAATTTTTACGTTTTGCTTGTATGAATACCAAGCCCATCATAATCACGGCGAGCAAAATGCCCGGCACGATACCGGCGATAAAAAGTTTGCCCGCGCTCTCGGAAGTGGCCACCGCGTAAATAATCATCACGATGGAGGGTGGAATCAAAATGCCCAACGAGCCGGACGAGGTAATCACGCCGACAGAAAAACGTTTGGGGTAACCCGCTTTAATCATCGCGGGCAACATCACCGAGCCGATGGCCATCACCGTGGCCGGACTCGAACCGGAAATGGTGGCGAAAAACGCGCACGCCAACACCGCCGCCATTGCCACACCGCCCGGCATCCAGCCCACCAGATTGCTGGCGAAACGCACGATGCGCGAGGCGATTTTTCCGTCGATTAAAAACTGCCCGGACAACACAAAAAACGGCACGGCCATGATGGAAAAACTTTCCAAGCCGGTGAACAGGCGTTGCGAAATGATGTTCACCGTGTCGATGGAAAACGACGAAAAACCCAACAAATAAATCAGCACCGTCGTGCCCAGCGCGATGGAAATCGGCGTGCTGGTGAGCAGCAACGCCAGCAAAATACCCAGTATAAGAATGGCGGTCATACTGCCACCTCCGCGTGTTCCTCGTCGCCGCCAAAACTGTGTGAGGGTAACTCACCATGTTTGATGAAGCCGATTAACACTTGCAAAAAACGATAGCACATCAAGCCCGAACCAAACGGAATCGCCAGATAGACTATCCACATCGGCATCTCCATGTCAGGCGAAACTTGTCCCGTGCCGTAGATGAATATCACCCAGCGCGCGCCGAAAAAAGAAATCGAGCCGGTGAAGATCATGCCCAAGGACAACGCCGCAATAACCATCATGCGGCGTATCGAAGGTCGCACCCAATTGACCAAAAAATCCACGCCGATGTGTATGCCGGTGCGCACACCATAAGCAGCGCCGAATTTCGCCATCCAGATAAATAAATAAATGGTGAGCTCCTGCGCCCAGTCTATGCCTGCCCCGGTGGTGTAACGCATCACCACCGCAGCAAACGTCACCAGCGTGGCGACCGCCATAAAACTGGCGATTAAGAATTCTTCAAAGTGATTGAGGAAACGATTGATCATTGCGGCCCCCTAGAAACAGATGATTTTATTTTTTCTTGTCTGTTTTTGCGGCCGGTTTCGCTGCGCTTGCCTGTTCTTTTTCAACTTGTACACCGGTCGCATTGGCTGATGCAATCAAGTCCGCACCTATCACAGATTCGAATTCTTTTTGCACGGGCAACAAAGTTTTTTGCCATTCGGCACGTTCCGCCGCCGTCAACTGGTAAACCGTGGTGGTCTTGGCAGCAATCACTTTTGCCAGCGCGTCATCGTTGTCTTTTTGCGCAATGTCGCGCTCATATACGGTCGCCTCTTTCATCGCCTGATCAAGCGCGCTGCGCACATCGGCAGGCAATCCTTCCCAGAATTTTTTGTTCACGATGACCGCGTAACCGAGATAACCGTGGTTGGACAAAGTCATGTGGGATTGGACTTCATGCATTTTTTGTGTGTAAAAATTCGACACCGGATTTTCCGTGCCGTCCACCACACCTTGTTGCAGGGCGGTATACACCTCGCTGAACGCCATCACTTGCGGGTTCGCGCCCAATGCTTTCATTTGCGCGCCCAATACTTTGGACGACTGGATACGCATTTTCAAGCCGGAAAAATCCGCCACTTTATGCATGGGTTTGTTCGAGCTCATTTGCTTGAAACCGTTGTCCCAGAACGCCAGTCCGGTCACACCTTTGGTGTCGAGTTTGGCGAATAATTTTTTGCCCACATCGCCATCCATCACGCGATGCAATGCCTCTTGATTGGGGAATAAAAACGGCAGATCGAACAACTCGAATTCACGCGCGCCCATAGGTCCAAACTTGGCCAATGAAGGCGCGAGCATTTGCACCGCGCCGCTTTGTAACGCCTCGATTTCCTCGCGGTCTTTGTAGAGCTGGCTGTTCGGATAAACCTCGACCTTGACTTTGCCCTTGGTATATTTTTCCGCCAGTTGTTTGAAGCGTTCGGCCGCTTGGCCTTTGGGCGTGTCGGGCGCAACCACATGACTGAATTTAATCACAATCTCACCGGCGGCGTGCGCCAGATTATTGATCCCCAGAGCCAGAACAAACATCATCGCCATGCGCAGTTTCATAATTTCTCCCAGATGGATGGTGCGTTATTATTTGAGGTGTTCTCCGGGCAAAGTGTGTCGTTGCCCGTGCGGCAATATACGAGGGTTGCGCCGCGAACGCCACCCTGTCGCGCATAAAAAAACAAATATTTTTTGGCGGGCGCACGTCACTGCAATGTTCTGGTGACGGACTAAGTCGAAAACCAGTAAAATGCGCACTTTCGCTACTCATTAAACAAACATTCCCATGCTTACCTTTGGCTCTAACATCACGTCCGCAAGCGGACATGAGTCTGCACCGAAACCCAGCCAAGCATCAGGTTTTGGCTCCGACATCACGTCCGCAAGCGGACATGAGTCTGCACCGAAGCCCAGCCAAGGGTTGAGTTTTCAGCAAATCATTCTGACCTTACAAAATTACTGGGACAAGCAGGGCTGTGCCTTGCTGCAACCCTACGATATGGAAGTCGGTGCGGGCACGTCGCATACCGCGACGTTCTTGCGCTCACTGGGTCCCGAGCCGTGGAAAGCCGCTTACGTGCAACCCTCGCGTCGCCCCAAGGACGGGCGTTATGGCGAAAATCCCAATCGCTTGCAACACTATTACCAATTCCAAGTGGTGCTCAAACCTGCTCCGGCGAATATTTTGGAGTTGTATCTGGGCTCTTTGGAGGCACTCGGTTTTGATCTGAAAAAAAATGACATCCGCTTCGTCGAGGACGACTGGGAAAATCCCACGCTGGGCGCATGGGGCTTGGGCTGGGAGGTTTGGCTGAACGGCATGGAAGTCACGCAGTTCACTTATTTCCAACAAGTCGGCGGTATTGATTGCAAACCCATCACTGGCGAAATTACTTACGGCTTGGAACGCCTCGCGATGTATTTGCAAGGTGTGGAAAGCGTGTTCGATCTGACTTGGACACCGGGCGTGTCCTATCGTGACGTATACCACCAAAATGAAGTCGAACAATCCACTTACAACTTTGAGCATAGCGATGTGGAATTTTTGTTAAGCGCGTTCGGCAGTTATGAAAAACAGGCGAAAAATCTGGTCGACAAACAACTCGCACTGCCCGCGTATGAACAGGTTTTGAAAGCCGCCCACAGCTTTAATTTGCTGGATGCGCGTGGCGCGATTTCCGTCACCGAACGTGCTGCTTACATAGGTCGCATTCGCAATTTGGCGCGCAGTGTCGCCGCATCCTATTTGGAAAGTCGCGCCAGACTGGGCTTCCCGATGGCTCCCAAAAATTGGGCAAATGAAGTGTTGGCGCAAATCGAATTAAAGACCAAAACGCAGGCGGCGCGTAGTGAAGGAGCGGCAGCATGAGTGCGAAAAATTTATTGGTCGAATTATTTGTCGAGGAGCTTCCGCCTAAATCGTTAAAAAAATTGGGCGAGAGTTTTGCCGAATTATTATCGGCGAGCCTCAATGCGCAAGGCTTGTCCGACGCGGAATCCGTCGTGACTGCCTATGCCACACCACGCCGCCTCGCCGTCCATGTGACGGGGGTGGTAGCACAAGCGGCGGACAAATCCGTCGCGCAAAAACTCATGCCTGTTTCAGTCGGACTCAATGCAAGCGGACAACCCACTCCGGCGTTGCTCAAAAAACTCGCGAGTCTCGGTGCGGATGCGTCGATACTGCCCAAACTGCAACGTGTGCAGGATGGCAAAGCGGAAACCTTGTTCTACGACAACGTAATCAAAGGCGCGACACTCAAGCAAGGTTTGCAGATTGCTGTCGATGAAACGCTGGCAAAATTACCCATTGCAAAAGTGATGAGTTATCAGCTGAGCGACGGTTGGACTAGCGTGAATTTCGTGCGTCCGGCGCACGGTTTGATCGCGTTGTATGGCCCGGACATTGTGCCGATTTCCGCACTCGGTCTGTTTGCCGGTCGCGTAACCCACGGGCATCGTTTCGAAGCAAATTTGGCGGCAATCGTGCTGAAAGATGCGGACAGTTACGCGCAGCAGTTGGAAACCGAAGGCGCGGTAATTGCCGGTTTCACGCAACGTCGCCAGGAAATCGTGCGCCAGCTCAACGCGGCTGCCAACAAGGAAGGGCTCAAACCCATAGAGGACGAAGCATTGCTGGATGAAGTCACCGCGCTGGTGGAGCGTCCCAATGTGCTGCTCGGACAATTCGAGGAAACCTTTCTCGATGTTCCGCAGGAATGCCTGATTCTGACCATGAAGGCTAACCAGAAATATTTTCCGTTGCTGGACAACACGGGTCGCCTGACACATAAGTTTTTGATCGTGTCCAATATCCGTCCTGCGGATGCCAGCTTGGTCATAGGCGGCAATGAACGCGTGGTTCGCCCGCGTTTGGCGGATGCGAAATTCTTTTTCACGCAAGACCGCAAACGCACGCTGGCCTCACGCGTCGATGATCTGGGCAAGGTTGTGTACCACAACAAACTGGGCACGCAATTACAACGCGTCAAACGCATTTCCAAACTGGCAGGCGCGATTGCCAAATTGCTGGGCGCGGACAAAGATCACGCGGCGCAAGCGGCACGTTTATGCAAGGCCGATTTACTCACCGACATGGTGGGCGAATTCCCCGAACTGCAAGGCATTATGGGGCGTTATTACGCGCTGCATGATGGCGAACACAAGGCGGTGAGCGACGCCATCGAAGCACATTATCGCCCGCGTTTCGCCGGAGATTTTTTGCCTACCGGCGCGATTGCCTGCTCGGTCGCACTCGCCGATAAATTGGAAACTTTGGTGGGCATTTACGGCGTTGGACAAGTCCCGACCGGCGACAAAGATCCCTTCGGTTTGCGCCGTAATGCGCTGGGAATTTTGCGCATCCTAATCGAATCACGACTCGATTTATCTCTATCGGCATTAGTCAAACTCGCGGCGGCAAATTTCCCGGCCGGCATGTTGAGCAACACCGTGGTGAGCGATGTCGAACAGTTCGCCGACGAACGTCTGCGTAGCTATTTGCGCGACCAGGGTTTTGAAGTGTCGCACATTGAGGCGGTACTGGCGGTATTGTATGGACGCACCCACGAAGTGTTGCCGCGACTGGAAGGTGTGCGCGATTTTGCGGCACTGTCTACCGCCAAAGATTTGGCGGCCGCCAACAAGCGGGTGCAAAACATCGTGCGCAGAAATTTTGAAGAACTAGGGACTAGCTTGCACGAGGCGGAACTCGATGTCGCGCTGTTGCAAGAACCGGCTGAACGCGAACTGTATCAGGCGATGCAGGACATCACACCCTTGGCACTGGATTATCTGGAGCGCGGAAATTATGCGCAAAACCTTCGTGTGCTGGTGACGCTCAAACCTTTTATTGATGACTTTTTTGAAAGCGTCATGGTGATGTGCAAGGAGTCCGATTTGCGTCTGAATCGCGCGGCTTTGTTGAGACAGTTGGGCGGACTGATGAACCAGGTCGCGGACATTTCCAAGTTGGCGGCTTAACAACCGGAAAGTGGGGAGTGGAAAGCAAATACCGTGCTGCGATTTTTCGGCTTTCCACTAAGACACAACGTGCCGTCCCCCTCACGACTCACCACTCACGATTAAACACATGAAACTTATCATTCTCGACCGCGACGGTGTCATCAATCAAGACTCCGATCAATTCATCAAAAATCCCACCGAGTGGATACCCATACCGGGCAGCTTGGAAGCCATCGCGCGCCTCAACCAAGCGGGCTATCGCGTGGTGGTGGCAACCAATCAATCCGGCGTGGGGCGCGGCCTGTTTGATATGACCACGCTGAACGCCATACACGACAAAATGCACAAGGCAGCGGCACTGGCGGGCGCGCGTATCGATGCGGTATTTTTTTGTCCGCACACTTCCGACAGTCATTGCCATTGCCGCAAACCCAAGCCGGGCATGTTTGAAGAAATCGCCGCACGTTTCAATATCGCGTTGACCGGCGTGCCTGCGGTGGGCGATTCTTTGCGCGACCTGCAAGCCGGTGTATCGCTGGGAACCAAACCGTATCTGGTGTTGACCGGTAAAGGCACTAAAACCCAAGCGGCCGGAGACCTGCCGGAAGGCACGCAAGTCTTTGCGAATTTATCGTCCGTCGTAACCGAATTGCTAAAGGCCTGAACAATATGTTGCTCATTCGTTCGCTGATTTTCTTGTCCCTGCAAATCATTATCACGCCCGTGTTCGCTTTGCTTGCGTTGTTCACTTTTCCTTTTAGCCGCTTGACGCGCTACTTGTTCATTTCGCAATGGGCAAAAATGATGCTGCCAATTTTGCGCGTGGTATGCGGCATACGCCACGAAGTAAAGGGCATAGAAAACTTGCCTACCGAACCTTGCATCGTGCTGTGCAAACACCAGTCGGCTTGGGAAACTTTGGCACTGCAAAAAATATTTCCACCGCAAGTGTGGGTGTTGAAACGCGAACTGTTTTGGATACCATTTTTCGGCTGGGCATTGGCACTCACCAGCCCCATCGGCATCAAACGCAGCGACGGTAAAGGCGCGGTCAGGCAGTTGCTCAAACAAGGCAAAGAGCGGTTGGCGCAAGGCTTTTGCGTGGTGGTGTTTCCCGAAGGCACGCGTATCCCTTACGGACAACGCGGCAAATACAAAATCGGCGGCGCGTTGCTGGCAGCGAGCAGCGGCGTGCCTGTCATTCCGGTGGCACATAACGCGGGCAGGCTGTGGGGACGCAACGCCTTCAGCAAACATCCCGGTCTAATCACCATGAGCATAGGCAAACCCATACACACCAAAGGCCGCAAAGCGGAAGAGATCAACGCCGAAGTCGAGGCGTGGATAGAAAACGAGATACAAAATCTGGCGCATTGATGCTCAAATCTTTACATCCGCGAACCTCTTCGAGCCCTGAACAACGCGACACGTTGCTGGCTGGACAGTCCGTCACTTACACCCTCAAACGCAGCGGCAATCGCCGTAGTATAGGCTTGCGCATCGACGGTAACGGCTTGACCGTGAGTATGCCGCTGCGCGCATCCGAAAAATGGTTGCACGAGGTGTTGCAAGATAAGGCCGAGTGGGTGGTGGCGAAGTTGCAGGGCTGGGAAGATCGCAAACCGATAGCGGTGAAATTCCACGACGGCGCAGCACTGGATTACTTGGGCGATTTACTCACGCTGCGCATAGATCGCGGCTTGTTTATCGCACCCGCTCAAAAGCGCGGCAATGAGTTATGGGTGTTTCTTTCCGCCAACGGCACAGAAAAACAAATCGCGCGTGAAGTACAGCTTTGGTATCGCGCACAAGCCTTACAGTTGTATCAACAGCGCGCCGAACTTTACGCGCTGATGCTGGAAGTCGCGCCGCGCGAAATAAAATTATCCAGCGCGAAAACCCAATGGGGATGCTGCACGGCGGGCGGCACGGTGCGTCTCAATTTACAACTCATCAAGTTGCCCGTGAAGTTAATCGACTATGTGGTGGTACATGAATTGGCGCATTTGCGCGAGATGAATCATTCCGCCGCGTTCTGGCAAATTGTGAAATCCGCTTGCCCCGATTATTTGAAATTACGCGCCGAACTCAAAGCGGTCGCGCTGTAATTTAAGCCAATTCCAAATTTTCTTTTTGCTCGGCAAATAATTCCACCACCTTGCTGAACAATTCACCGTTGTCGCGGCGGCTATACCACGCGCCGTTCTGATAGGCGTAATGGAAACCGCCGGACTTTGCCGCAACCCAAATTTCCTGGTTCACATCGTGG
>JBAVPP010000441.1:0-2305 GCA_049693175.1 Gallionella sp.
CCGAAAGGCAGTAAAGACATGCCAGCCACCACCACCATTGCACCCGACTTGAAACCTTAGAATCCAAGTGGGATGACGGCATATTGGACATGGGCAAGGACTAAATGAATTGCTTAAAAAAATGAACTGGGCGAGGCGACTGGTGCGTGTTCAGTATTAAAAATGCACACCAGACTAGAGCCCATTTTGAAATTTAGAAAGGATAGAACCACACTATGCCGACTATCGCATGAACGATTGCAAGCGTAACGCTTAAGCCCGCAAATACCATGTGCGCCACAAACACCGGCTTGCCGTACAAACCCATGGCAATTCCCAATCCGCCTGTGATCAGAACCAAGGTGATGAGCACCACACCCAAAAGAAACATGATTCGCTGCTTGTCCTTATCTGTAATCGATTTGGCGTGTTCCGCGTCTCGGTGCTGTCGATTGAATGCTTGCAATATTTGCGCGCTATCGCCTGGTTGAACCGTGGTTTCTTGCGCATATACCGGAAGCGCACCTATCATAGAAAGTGATAGCAATAAAATTACGCCCACGAACTTTAAGAAAGCATTTTTGAAAAAAATCTTTATAGCTTGCAACATGGTTTCCTGTTCTACTTATGCTCTTGCTCGGCCTCAGATGCTTCTTCGCCGGATTTGCGTATCGTATTACGCCAAGCCAAGACAGCCATCAGCACGAACGGGATAAATATTCCCATCAATAAAAAAATAAATATGTACCAAGGCGTTGCTATCGTGACGTGCGCAAAGCGATAACTATCAACCGCCGCCTGGGCTGAAAGGGCAGTGCTTGAAAGCAGCAATCCTATGACTATTCTGACCCGCATAAAACTCATCCTATCACTCCGTTCATCCTGTTATTTTCCGATGTCGGATGCGCAACGAAATCCGTAAAAATCAGAAGCAAAATTAGGCCATGAATAATCCCGATGATATGAGGCGGTCGAGAATGGATCACCCTTCCAGGAGCCACCACGCAGCACTTTATAGTTACGATTCACCGCAACCTGCTCGGATAACTTCATCGCCCTATCCTCATCGCTCGCCACTTTAGCGACCTTGCCCTGAAAAACATCTGCCGGGGCATCTGTGCCACTGTATGGCAGGAAGTCGTCTTGTGTCCATTCATCGACATTCCCAGCCATATCATACACACCATACGGGCTCACCCCTTTAGGGTAGGCATTCACATCCGTTGCTGAGCCCACGTTGTAATAAGTATTCAAACGCGCGGGATCCATAGTATTGCCCCACGGCCATCTTCTTGCATCAGTTCCACGCGCTGCTTTTTCCCACTCCGCCTCGGTTGGCAATCGCTTGCCCGCCCACTTCGCATAGGCGTTAGCGTCATACCAATTAACCAAGGTAACAGGGTGCATCGCTGTGCCTTGTTGCACTTTACCATCCTTCCAATCTGATGGCGGACGGTGTCCCGTTGCCGCCACAAAACGTGCATATTGCGCGTTAGTCACCAAGTATTTATCAATTCGATACGAGCCTACTTCGACCATATGTTGAGGGTGTGACGCGGCATCCGCATTTTTCAGATCTGTACCCATAGCAAACTTGCCCGCCGGAATCTGCACTGAAGAATCCAGTTCTTGCCACTGCTCTTTGCTCAACAGTGCTTCGGCTTCTGACACCGTGTAATTTTTAGATTCGTGCTTTCGATTTTCATTCTGCTCGTGCAACGCGATGTCTTCGCCTGCCGCACGAATGCGCGTCGACTCTTCTTTCAGGTTGTAAGTCGCCAATGCGCGCATTTCGTCCATGCGAATTGACCCCAAACCAACCACGTGCAAACTGCCTCCGACTATCACCAAAGCAATGCATGTGATGACCGTCGCCGCGAGTACCTTTTTTTTGCGTTGCAGACTTGCCGGACTTTTTACTTGTATAGGCTTACTTCCAAAAGACATCATTGCTTCCTTGCATTGATGACAGGCTCATCGTTTAGCGCAGCCACTCCGTTAGAACGGCCATAAACATTTTTAATCATGACTTCACCCAAGATTCCACCTATTCCGGCCGCTTCCATTGCGAGAATGACATACAAGCCCCACCATCCCAGTGGATTCAAATTGCTGCCGTGTGGCGTTCCCGTGAAATACATGATTTGCACATAGCTGATAATACGCACGAACAATGGCGGGAAATAACATAGCCATTTTGCGCCTTTGCCAAATATCCACGCCACCACCAGACCGGTTAGAAATGGGACCAAGAACACATCTAGCATCCACGCAAAACTGAATGTCGAGAGCCCTGAAAACAATTCAATCTGGACACCCAACAACC
>JBAVPP010000442.1:0-6515 GCA_049693175.1 Gallionella sp.
CGATGGGGTTGCAGTGAAATGGTGGCTGCGACTGTTTAATAAAAACACAGCACTCTGCAAACACGAAAGTGGACGTATAGAGTGTGACGCCTGCCCGGTGCTGGAAGATTAAATGATGGGGTGCAAGCTCTTGATTGAAGTCCCAGTAAACGGCGGCCGTAACTATAACGGTCCTAAGGTAGCGAAATTCCTTGTCGGGTAAGTTCCGACCTGCACGAATGGCGTAACGATGGCCACACTGTCTCCTCCAGAGACTCAGCGAAGTTGAAATGTTTGTGATGATGCAATCTCCCCGCGGAAAGACGGAAAGACCCCATGAACCTTTACTGTAGCTTTGTATTGGACTTTGAACAGATCTGTGTAGGATAGGTGGGAGGCTTTGAAGCAGGGTCGCTAGATCTTGTGGAGCCAACGTTGAAATACCACCCTGGTGTGTTTGAGGTTCTAACCTTGGCCCGTTATCCGGGTTGGGGACAGTGTATGGTGGGCAGTTTGACTGGGGCGGTCTCCTCCCAAAGCGTAACGGAGGAGTTCGAAGGTACGCTAGGCACGGTCGGAAATCGTGCTGATAGTGCATTGGCATAAGCGTGCTTGACTGCGAGACTGACAAGTCGAACAGGTACGAAAGTAGGACTAAGTGATCCGGTGGTTCTGTATGGAAGGGCCATCGCTCAACGGATAAAAGGTACTCTGGGGATAACAGGCTGATTCCTCCCAAGAGTTCATATCGACGGGGGAGTTTGGCACCTCGATGTCGGCTCATCACATCCTGGGGCTGTAGCCGGTCCCAAGGGTATGGCTGTTCGCCATTTAAAGTGGTACGTGAGCTGGGTTTAAAACGTCGTGAGACAGTTTGGTCCCTATCTGCCTTGGGCGTTGGAAATTTGAAGGGACCTGCTCCTAGTACGAGAGGACCGGAGTGGACAGATCTCTGGTGTACCGGTTATCACGCCAGTGGTATTGCCGGGTAGCTAAATCTGGAAGAGATAACCGCTGAAAGCATCTAAGCGGGAAACTCGCCTTAAGATAAGATTTCCCTGGGGGTTTAACTCCCCTAAAGAGTCGTTCGAGACCAGGACGTTGATAGGTCAGGTGTGGAAGCGCGGTAACGCGTTAAGCTAACTGATACTAATTGCTCGTGAGGCTTGATCCTATAACATTAAGTCAGGATTTAGGAATTGGGATTTAGGATTTAAAAACTAACCCAGTTTTAATTACCTGCGTGTTCGCAATACAATCAAACACCCAGAATTTACTTCTTCCAAATATCGTTTCTTGCGCAAGTGTCAAAGCAAGTTCAAGAAACAACAAACACGGTCGACTGCAAAACAGCGCGGTCAACCTAACAGTTTGTCTGACGACCATAGCGAGTTGGTCCCACTCCTTCCCATCCCGAACAGGACAGTGAAACGACTCCGCGCCAATGATAGTGTGGTCCTTCCATGCGAAAGTAGGTCATCGTCAGACTCCTTACAAAGCATAACGCCCCGTCAGAAATGTCGGGGCGTTTTTGCGTCCGTGTAAGTGGGGACGCGCTTTATAAGGTAGGTCGTCGACACGTCGTTAAATAACTTGCCGTTTAGCGATGGCGCGATGTTTGTGTGAGGAAATTTTTTATTTTTTATTTGCTGAGGTCATTCGCGCCGTTTATATAAGCGGTATTGCTCATTCTTGTCGTCCATGCGACTGCCTTCCCATACTTTCATCCAGCGTGTTTCATTGGGTGAAAGATGCGCGAGCTTTTGCCCTTGGATGAGGCGCAGATCACAATTTTTTTGAGCGTCCTGTTGCGTGATGATATTGCCGAAATAATGCAACATGGCGCGCTGACCATCACCTAGATTTTCGCGCCGCACACAATTGTATTTTTCCGGCATGGCGTGTTTTAGATCGACCACCATGTTACGGTAACTTTTGCCGCTATCCAGCCAAGGTAACCACAAGGTCATCGCCAATATCCAGATTAATGTGATACCACCAGCCCAGTTCACCACAGCACGGCGCATTGAGCGACCAACGCGCCAAACAAGAACCACCCATAGCACAGTAGCAACGAGTGCGATGCTGAACGCGGTGCTGTGCAGAGCGGGTTCGAAGCTGGGTTGGTAATCACGAAACCAATGTGTAATTTTGGCACCATTGTTGAGCAACAGTCCCGCCCATCCCCACCACATTGCGATTGCCAACATAGCAAATACCATCAGGCCGAACCAATCTAATGCATTTGCCGCGCCACGTTTTAGCATGGATAGTGATGCCGTCGCCAGCAGTGAAATGGGTAGCAATATGGGCAATACAAAAACTTCTTCGATGTTGGGGACGAAGCTGAGCACGATTAGCATCACCACAAAACTAACTAGCGGCAGTTGCAGGTCATCGCGCTGCGCAAGACGATGGCGCGATTTCCATACCACCAAGATCGCTAATGGTAAGGCGGGCCAGGCCAGCCATGGCAGATTCTGCAAATAATAGAGCGATTCTTGACTCGGTCCATGTTGCGCATATTGCAACCAGCGTCCGATGTTATGTATCCATGCCCATTCGCTGAATAATTGTGGCGAATGTAGATAGACCAAGATGGGCCAAATCGTCAACCAAGGTAGCGCAACTATCACCGAGATGCTTATGCTTAAAGCGTAAGAACGTTTACGCCAGACATGGAATAATCCTGGCAACGTCGCCACAGTCAGGAAGAATAATATCGGCGCAATAAAACCCTTAGACATGAAGCCGATGCCCAATCCCAGCCCCATCCATATTCCCGCACGCTTATACTTTTCTTGGCTGTGAGAAAGTCCGTAAATTATCATTGCGCAACCGCTTAGGAATGCCATATCGGTGACTATCTGATGTGCATGTACCAACATTCCAAGGCAACCAATCAAAATGATTGCCGCCGCCCAGCCGCGATTTTCACCATATAATTTTCGACCGGCCAGCCCGAGGAACAGTAGCGTCAAGCCGCTATAAAATCCGCTGGCGAGTCGTGCGCCATCGTGCAATGGCAAGAGTGCGGAAAATAGTTTTGCGAATATCGCCGCAGTCCAATAATAAAGCGGTGGTTTGTCCATGAAAGACTCGCCTGCGAGCGTGGGAACCAGCCAGTCACCGTGTTGCAACATGGAGTAGATCAGTCCGAAACTGTAAGCCTCGTCGGGCTTCCAAGGGTCGTGACCAACCAGTCCCGTACTTACCCATACCAGACACAACAGACCCAGCATCACGGCTTTTGTGGTCGTGATGGGATTCGGGTCGGTGGGTTTGATAAAGTACATAAGTCCGCTTGTGCTATCAGCTTAATTTATTCTCTGGAGTCGGATGATACACGTTAGGGCATCGCCCAAAAGGCGGGTGATTTACAAGCGTAATAAATTTTGTTGGCAATTTAATTTACTCGCGAGCGTGAAAACAAAAAAGGCAGCACAAGCTGCCTTTTCTTACCGGATTTGTTGACTAACAGCGAGCCAGTCAACAAGCAGCTTTGCTGATTACGCAGCAGCCTTGGTGCCGTATTTCTGACGGAATTTATCGATACGACCCGCGGTGTCTACAATCTTCTGTGTGCCAGTGTAGAAAGGGTGGCACTCGGAGCAAACTTCGACGTTCAGTGCGGGTTTGCCAATCACAGACTTGGTCTTGAAGCTATTGCCGCAGCTGCAAGAAACAGTGATTTCTTGGTAATTAGGGTGAATATTGTCTTTCATTTTATTTTCCTTCTTAAGGTTTTGTGCGGCGGGCGTACGCACTAGGGTATTTCACGAAGGGGCGCATTATCCATAAAAGTGGCGGCTTGCGCAAATTTATTATGGCGCACGAAAAAGCCGGCTCGCGCCGGCTTGGTGTCAGGTAGAGATAGCCTGAACTATTTCAGGCTTTGCTCGAATTTTACTAACTCGGTAATCTCTGCTTGTTTAGCCCCAGTCGGATCATTGGCTGGCATAGGCATGCTACCCCAGTTACCCGAACCACCTTTGGATACTTTCATTACCAAGCCTTCAATCAGCGGATATTCTTTGCCGTTGTAAGTGAACTTGGTCACGCCGCTGCCGGTGTATTTCTTAGCCACATCGCGCCATGCAGGTCCAACAACTTTTTTGTCAATCGCGTGACAGGCGGTGCAATTCAGTTTTTTTGCTAGGGGTGGCATGTCTTCAGCCATTGCACTGCCTGCTGTTACAAAACTTGCTGCGATTACCATGCTTACCAGAATAGACTTCATGTTGCCTCCGTTGTAGTTGACTAACCTCGTTCAGCGAAGGATTCGCCGCCGATATGTGCCGTTTGGGAATTTGATTCTTTACTAACGGTATCCGAATAACGCGGCGGTTTGTTTTATAGTTGACACGCCGCCTGCGATATCAGTGTTGCCCGTAAAAACAAGTCGCGTGCACGAGTAAAAATCAAAAATTCTTCGCACTGTATTCGACAATCAGCGTGTGCTGCTTTCCCGCCGCCACCGTGACCACATTGTCGATGGCATTGACCGATTCCACACACACCATTTCGCGCCAGCCGTCGGGCTGTCCCATGTCGCCCATCTTGTTGGCTTTCTCCACCCACGGAGTCCACACGACGGTGGAATGACTGCCGGATTTTTTGATGTGAATACGCCGTTGAAGTTTGTCGTCTTCAATCACGCATTCGGCGGCTGTGTTGATGTACACGCGGTCGGTTTCGCCGGAAAAAGTGATTGCGCCGTCTTGCTTGCGCAGATTCGAGCCGCCCACCTTGTCCCAATATTCGCAGCCATCCAGGCCGGTCACATGCACTGCGCCGATGTCGCTAATTTGCAAATAAGTGTGCAAGGCTTCACCGATAACGAAGTCCGTTGCGCCGGTATTTTCAGTCGTCATTTCCATGCGCAAAATGTCGCCGATGATGACGGTTAAATCGACATTGCAATCGTGATTCCATTGCGCGCGAGTCTTGTCGCTTTCCACCAAACGCAGTGTCAAACGTGTCGCGCCATTTGGCTCCGTGCCGGATTCGATGACGCTCCACGGCACAGTACGTGCATAACCGTGACCGGGAAAGCTCGCTTCAGAAGCGTGCGCGCCAAACCACGGCCAGCACACCGGCGCGCCACCGCGTATGGATTTTCCCGCTGCGATTTTTGCATCGCGTGATATCCAAACGACAGGCTTCGCTTGGCTCTTGGGCTGCCAGCTAATCAAGTGCGCGCCTTGCAAACACAATGATGCCGTGGCTTGCGCGTTGTTGAATTCCGCGACCACTAAGCCGCTTGCATCATCGCGAAATGAAAGTTGTCCGGTGATGCCGAATTGTTGATTGAGTTGTTGCGCAGTGCTCATGTAATCCTCCCTTTTTGTTTTGACGACTTTTTATTTTAACGATTTTCAATTTGTGTCACGTCGCGCACCGCGCCTTTGTCGGCACTGGTGGTCATCGCGGCGTAGGCGCGCAAGGCAACGGAAACATGACGCGCACGCGTTGCCGGGTGCCAAGCCTTTTTGCCACGCGCCAACATCGCGGTATGGCGCGCCGCCATTTCAGTCTCGCTAATCGCGAGCGTGATGCTGCGATTCGGGATGTCGATATTGATAATATCGTTTTCTACTATCAGCGCAATCGCGCCGCCGCGTGCCGCTTCGGGTGAGACGTGGCCTATACTCAAACCCGATGTGCCACCGGAGAAACGCCCGTCGGTGAGCAGCGCGCAAAGTTTGCCCAAACCTTTGGATTTTAGATAAGTGGTCGGGTACAACATTTCTTGCATACCCGGTCCGCCCTTCGGACCTTCATAGCGAATAACGACCACATCGCCCGCGACAATTTGATCGGCGAGAATGGCGGTGACCGCATCGTCTTGACTTTCAAATACGCGCGCCCGTCCGGTGAATTTCAAAATGCTTTCATCCACGCCAGCCGTCTTGACGATACAACCATCCACCGCGATATTGCCGTGCAACACCGCCAGCCCGCCATCTTTGGAATAAGCGTGTGCCGCGTCGCGGATACAGCCGTTGCTGCGGTCATCATCTACAGTTGGATACAACATGGACTGCGAAAACGCGATGGTGGTGGGAATGCCGCCGGGTGCGGCGCGAAAAAACTTTTGCACCGCTTCATCTTTATTTTGCGTGATGTCCCAGTGTTGCAAAACTTCCGCCATGGTCGCGCCATGCACGGTGTGTGCCTCGCCATGCAACAGTTTTGCGCGCAACAATTCACCCAGAATCGCCGTTGTGCCACCCGCTCTATGCACGTCTTCCATGTGATATTCGGAGGAGGGTGCGACCTTACATAAAGTCGGCACATGGCGCGATAACCTATCCATATCCTTCATGGTGAAATCGACTTCCGCCTCACGCGCAATCGCCAGCAAATGCAGCACGGTATTGGTCGAGCCGCCCATTGCGATGTCCAGCGTCATGGCGTTTTCAAAGGCGTTAAAACTGGCGATGCTGCGCGGCAAAACCGTCGCGTCATCTTGTTCGTAATAACGTTTACATAACTCAACGATGGTACGTCCGGCGCGCAAAAATAATTGCTTA
>JBAVPP010000443.1:0-2665 GCA_049693175.1 Gallionella sp.
TGGCGGGTTTTACGCATGAACCGGTGGTGCAGTTATCCGAGCGGTTACGCGAGCTTGCGCCGCCGAGATTGGGTCATTGTAGTTATGGTTCGGACGGTGCGTCGGCAATCGAAATCGCGCTGAAAATGAGCGCGCATTTTTGGCGCAACAGCGGCCAACTAAACAAGACTCAATTTATCAGTTTGCAAAACAGTTATCACGGCGAGACGCTGGGCGCGTTGTCGGTCACCGATGTCGCAATTTTTCGCGATGCTTATGGTGGTTTGATACGCCAGCAGGCGACTGTAATGAGTCCCGACACACGTCTTGCCGCAGCGGGCGAAACTGCCGAAATCTACGCGTTGCGTTGCGCTGAAATTCTGGAAACGCACTTACAACAGCACCACGCACAACTTGCCGCTTTTATCGTCGAGCCGCTGGTGCAAGGCGCAGCGGGCATGTCCATGTACCATCCGATTTATTTGTCGCGAGCGCGTGAGTTGTGCTCGCAATATGGCGTGCATCTCATTGCCGATGAAATCGCGGTGGGTATGGGGCGCACAGGGACGATGTTCGCTTGCGAGCAAGCAGGCATCACACCAGATTTTTTGTGTTTGTCCAAAGGCATTACCGGCGGATATTTGCCGTTGTCGGTGGTGATGACCACGGATGAAATTTACGCGGCGTTTTATGCGAATGAGACTGCGCGGGGATTTTTGCATTCGCATTCCTACACCGGAAACCCTCTGGCGTGCCGCGCCGCGCTGGCGACCTTGGATATTTTTGCGCGCGACGATGTGCTCAAAACGAATCGCCAAAAATCCGCTTACTTAAACAAAATCGCGCAGCCTTTGCGCGAACATCGCGCGGTAAAAAATTGGCGCAACACCGGCATGATATGGGCGTTTGAAGTCGAAAGTTCGCACGCGGATTTTGCGCAGCGTTGCTTTGAACTCGCGCTGCAAAATGAGTTGTTGTTGCGTCCTATAGGCAAAACCATTTACTTCATGCCACCTTATGTCATCAGCGAAGATGAGATGCATCATCTGGTGCAGGCCACACTCAAAATCGTCAATCAATTCGTACCATGAATAAAATCCTAACGCTAATATTTTTGCTGAACTTCTCGTCGTTTGCGTATGCGGAAAACTTGCCTGAGCCGGTACTCGACGCGCTCAAACGCGCGCACATTCCGCTTGCCAATATTGGTGTGGTGGTGCAAGAAGAACATGCCAATAATCCGCTCGTCAGTATCAATGCGGGGGTGGCGATGAACCCCGCATCGACGATGAAATTGCTGACGACTTTGAGCGCGCTGGAAACGCTGGGACCGGCGTACCGCTGGAAGACCGAGGCGTATTTGGACGGCAAGTTGGACAACGGCGTGCTGCAAGGCAATCTGGTGTTCAAAGGCTATGGCGATCCTAAATTCACTGTCGAACAATTTTGGATGTGGTTGCATGAATTGCGGCAGCGCGGGCTGCGCGAAATACGTGGCGACATTATTTTAGATCACAGTTTTTTTGCGCCGCAGAGTTACGATCCCGCCGAATTCGACAATGACCCGACGCGCGCTTACAACGTTGGTCCCAACGCGCTGTTGTTGAATTTCAACGCGCTGCATTTGCATTTGATTCCGAATGGCAAGTCGACCACCGCGCTGCTTGAGCCGGAACTTGCCGGATACAAAATCAACAATCATATCGTGACTTCGTCGAAACTTTCCTGTCACGGTGCGGACGCTTATACCGCGCATCTCGAAGGGCGTAACGTCGTATTGGAAGGCTCGATTCCAGAGACTTGCGAGACGGATGATTATTTTTCTTTGCTGCCGCATGATGATTATTTTTTTGCGGTGTTCAGCGCGCTTTGGCAGGAATTAGGTGGCTCGGTGCAAGGTAAAGTGCGTGCGGGAAGCGCGCCATCCGGCAAAGCTGTTTTTGCCACGCACGTTTCCACACCGCTTGCGGAAGTGATACGTGACATCAATAAATTCAGCAACAACATCATGGCGCGGCAATTGTTTTTGACGCTGGGGACATTGGACGGGCAAGCTGCCGACACCACGCGCAGCGGTGCGACGGTGCGGCAGTGGTTGATGAAGAATCAAATGAAATTCCCGGAGCTGGTACTGGAAAATGGCGCGGGATTGTCGCGCAAAGAGCGTATCAGCACGCAGCATCTGGCGGATGTTTTGCTGCGCGCCTCGCGGAGTTTGTATGCGTCTGAATTGCAATCTTCCTTGCCGATTTTGGGCATAGATGGCACGGTCAAAAAGCGTTTCAAAGATAACGAGATTGCGGGACATGCGCATCTCAAAACCGGCACGCTGGATGGCGTGAAGTCGCTTGCGGGTTATGTGCATGCGCAAAGCGGCAAGCAATGGATAGTCGTGTTTATTATCAATCATGCCAATGCCGCAGCAGGGCAGGCGGCCCAGGACGCGTTGATTGAGTGGCTACAAAACAATTATTGATCTCGGCTTTTTCTTGTTATTTGGCAGCAGGTTGGTTACGATGCCGACAAGTAAAACTTACTATTCCGGCACATTTGCGGAATAGTTCAGGGGAAAAAATATGAAAAAAATTATAATGGCTACCGCCGTGATGGCGATATTCTTTCCGGTCGCATCGCAAGCCGAAGGCTTGGCAGTGGGGGCTAAGGTGGGAACTTTGGGCATGGGCTT
>JBAVPP010000444.1:0-5196 GCA_049693175.1 Gallionella sp.
TGCCGGTGCGTATCGTCGGAGGCGAAACGGTACGCGCCGATGATGGCTTGGCATTGAGTTCGCGCAACCAGTATTTGACCGACGCGCAACGCGCGGAAGCTCCGCGTTTGTATCGCACGCTGCAAGCGATACGTGGCGCACTGTTGCTAGGAGGGCGCGATGTGGAACGATTGCAGCGCGAGGCCATCGCGTCCCTCACCCAGCATGGTTGGTCGGTGGACTATGTGTCGGTGCGCAGTCAGGTATCGTTACAAGCAGCGCAATCTTCGGAGCGTGAGTGGGTGATACTGGCGGCGGGGAAATTGGGTAACACCCGTTTGTTGGACAATACCGAAGTCGAAATCCCCGCGTGAGTTGCGGCGTGGTGGTTTTTTTTGCACGTGCTATATATAATCCGCGCCCTGTCTGAACTGGAGGTCTGTTATGCAACGCATCATGCTCAAAGCCAAGCTGCACCGGGTGCGTGTCACGCATTCCGAATTGCACTACGAAGGCTCGTGCGCGATAGACGATGATTTGCTGGAGGCCGCTGACATCCATGAGTATCAGCAGATTGATATTTACAACGTGAGTAACGGCGAGCGATTTACCACTTATGCGATACGCGCGCAACGCGGCTCGGGTTTGATTTCGGTGAACGGCGCGGCGGCGCATAAAGCCAATCCCGGCGATATTTTAATCATCGCCACTTACGCGATGTACTCCGAGCTGGAGTTACAAAAATTCCATCCCAAGCTGGTGTATGTCAACGAGCATAACCGCATCGTCGCGCAACGCGACGAGATTCCCGTCCAAGCTGCTTAGGCTGAACGCGCTGTTCTATTGCGGTACGATGGGAATGGTTTTGAATGCCGCGATATTTTTCTTCGGGGCTTTGGATAAGTCTGCCAAAGTGTAGCTGTCCAGCGTGCCGATGAAAGTCTTTTGCGCGTTAATCAGCACCGACTTCAAGCTGCACGAACTGGTAATGACGCATTGATCGGTGACGGCATTAAAACATTCCAGCAAATCAAAATCCGGCTCGGTCGTGCGCACCACTTCACCGATTGAAACTTCTTGTCCCGGACGCGCGAGTTTGATGCCGCCATGTCTGCCGCGACTGGTTGAAATGTAGCCGTTCAAGCCGAGGTTGTGTACAACTTTGACCAGATGGTTGCGTGATATTTTGTAGAACTCCGCCAGTTCGCTGATGGTGACCAACTGATCTTCCTTGCTGGCAAGATAGAGCAGCACGCGTAAAGAATAATCGGTGTACAAAGTCAGGCGCATGTTGAAATCCTCCGCGCGGGAGAGGGGTTCAACTGACGGTTCATCGCTGCCAATGCATTCATTTTCTTAAAGCTTTCTTGACACATCCCGTGACGACCAATAAGATGCGCGCAGGATATATGTTTATGTGGGTTAATTCAACAACCGCCGAATATACATCCTAAATGTGCATCTATACAATCGCCGGGACTCCGGCGGACATCCACAATCATCAAAGGGAGCAATGAATAATGAGCGTATATGACGAAATTGGCGGCGAAGCAGCGGTGAATGCGGCAGTGGATATTTTTTATCGCAAAGTATTGCAAGATGCTCGCATCAACAAATTTTTCGGTGGTGTGGATATGGGCAAGCAGTCCGCCAAGCAAAAGGCATTTTTGACCATGGCGTTGGGCGGTCCAAACAATTACACCGGCGCTGATATGCGTCGAGGTCACGCGCATCTGGTCGCGCAAGGTTTGAACGATTCCCATTTTGATGCGGTGATGGAAAATCTCGGCGCAACGCTGACCGAGCTCAATGTGCCCGGACATTTGATTGCCCAAGCGGCGGCAATCGCGGAAAGCACTCGCAACGACGTACTCGGCAAGTAAGGTTTAGCACCTATGGCCAAAGTTGTTTATGGCGGGCAGTCATACGAATGTGGAACGCTGTCGGTTCTGGATTGTTTGACTGCCCAAGGTGTTTCTGTGCCCTCATCTTGTCGTTCGGGCGTGTGCCAAACGTGCATGATGTCGGCTACTTCCGGCACAGTTCCCGCGCTTGCGCAAGCGGGTTTGAAGTCCACCCATGCGGCGCAAAATTATTTCTTGGCGTGTTCGTGTTTTCCCGAACAAGACATTACGGTTGAATTAGTGGATGCCAAAGCGCGCCAGCATCAGGCGCAAATAACCGGCATCGAATATCTCAACGCCGACATACTCGGCATCAAATTAAAACCTCTGCAACCCTTTGCATATAAAGCCGGACAGTTCATCAATTTTTTCAAAGATGCGCATACGGCGCGTTGTTATTCGTTGGCGAGCGTGCCGACCATAGATGACGAATTGTTTTTGAACGTGCGCAAAGTGCCGAATGGCTTAATGACAAGTTGGATTTTTGATGAACTTAAAATCGGCGATGAAGTGACCATATCGGACGCGAGCGGCGACTGTTTTTATGTGGCGGGAAATGCCGAGCAAAACATCTTGTTGATTGCCACAGGATCGGGTCTCGCGCCGCTATATGGCATCATCAAAGACGCGTTGCTGAACGGGCATCGCGGTAAGTTGAGTTTGTATCATGGCAGCTATAACACCGCCGGATTTTATCTGGTTGCAGCGTTGCAATCGCTCGCAGAAAAGCATCCCAATTTTACTTACACGCGGTGTGTGTCGGATGGTGTGGCGGTGCAAGGTTACGCGTCAGGTATGGTGCTGGATGTCGCGTTGGCAGAACATCCCAAGCTGTCGGGCTGGCGTGTGTTTTTGTGCGGCAATCCCGATATGGTCAACGCGGCGAAACAACAAACCTTTTTCGCCGGCGCATCGATGCGCGACATTTTTGCCGATCCGTTTTAAGGCATCACATATTTGATGTTTTATTGGGCTATGTGGGTCCTTGATAGTTCAGTTAAATATGATTTTCTTATATACCTTTCATTGACCAATTAGCGGTTCACAGGTAGGATTGCACGCTTTGGTGTCTGGCGGGTTGATAAACGATGCGACGCAAATTAGTGGTTGGGAATTGGAAAATGTATGGTCGGCTGGCGCGCAATCAGGCGTTGTTGGAAGGTGTGTTGGCGGGCGTGAAGAATTTAACCTTGGCAGATTACGCGGTATGTGTTCCTTATCCGTATCTGGCGCAGACGCAAGCCATGTTGCAAGATAGTAATGTGGCATGGGGTGCGCAAAACCTGAGTCCGAACGAAGAAGGTGCGTTCACGGGTGCGGTTGCTCCGGGGATGTTGACTGACTTTGCTTGCAAATATGTCATTATCGGACATTCGGAGCGTCGCGGTTTATTCCATGAGAGCAACGAGATTGCGTCGGCGAAATTCGATGCCGCGCAAAAAGCGGGCATGACTCCAATTTTTTGCGTAGGCGAGACTTTGGCGGAGCGCGAATCGGGTGTCACCGAGCAAGTGGTGGCGACACAATTGGATGCGGTGTTGACTCGCTTTGGTGCGCAGTCTTTGACGAATGCGGTTATCGCATATGAGCCGGTTTGGGCTATCGGCACGGGCAAAACTGCGAGTCCAGAACAGGCGCAAGCAGTGCACGCATTCATACGTCAACGCGTTGCCGGGCATGATGCAAAGATCGCTGCGAAGCTGTGTATACTCTACGGCGGCAGTGTGAAGGCGGCGAATGCGGATGCGTTGTTCGGTATGGCTGATATTGACGGCGGGCTGATAGGTGGCGCGTCCTTGGTGGCGGAAGAGTTTGTGGCGATTTGTCGCGCGGCACAAAAATAATTTTGATTAGGTTTGGGGTGTAGTGTGGAAACATTGGTTTGGGTAGTGCATGTGCTGACCGCCATAGTGCTGGTAGGTTTGGTGTTGATGCAGCATGGCAAGGGCGCGGACATGGGAGCTGCGTTTGGTACGGGCTCGGCGGGTAGTCTGTTTGGCTCCAGCGGTTCGGCAAATTTTTTAAGTCGTAGCACTGCCGTTGCGGCAGCGGTTTTTTTCGTGACGAGTTTGACGTTGACTTACATCTACGCTCATCCCACCGTGCAAAACGGCGTGATGGATAAAGTGAATGCGGCGGCAGTGAAGTCCGCTCCTGTGACGGTAACGCCAGTGGATGATTCGAAGTCTAAGGACATCCCGAAATAAAAATAAGTAATGTCGCGGTTGTGGTGGAATTGGTAGACACGCAAGCTTGAGGTGCTTGTGCCCGCAAGGGCGTGGGAGTTCGAGTCTCCCCATCCGCACCAATGTAGTGAATTAAGCCCCTGAAACTAGGGGCTTTTTTCTTGCCTAACGAAACAATATCACTTAATAATCAATAAGTTACTGTCGCACACTGTCGCATACAGCTTCTCTGTGTCGCTTGACAGCGCGCAATATATCGGGAACACTGACAGGAACACCCCCAAAAAACAAATAGGAGCAAGAGGAATATCATGCCCAAACCCGCCGCAGCCTTGACAGACACAAAGATTAAGCAGGCCACCCCATCGGCAAAGCCAACCCGAATTTTCGATGGCAAAGTTACCGGCTTACATTTACTAATTCAGCCCAGCGGTTCAAAACTGTGGCGGTTGAAGTACAAATTCGGCGGAAAGGAAAAGAGGATTGCAATCGGGCAATACCCGACTGTTTCACTTGCAGAAGTGCGCGAAACAGCCGCAAAACTGTTATTCCAAGTTAGGCAGGGATTTGACCCGGGCGAACCAACGCCCGCCGATGCGCTCATCGTTGGCAAGAAAATCACCTTTGGCGAAATCACAAAAAACTACATTCAGATTGCAGAAAAAAGGAAAAGCGACCAGCGTATTTTTAAGATTCAGCAAGCCCTAAACAAGCACGTTTTGCCGTTCTGGGGAGATATTGAAATCGACAAAATCAAAGCGGGCGACGTAATCAAACTCTTGCAAAAGACAGAAGAATCCGGCGCATACATTGCAACCTGCATCCATCGCTACATCGGGTGGGTATTCGACCATGCCGTATCCATCGGCGAGATTGACTCTATACCAGTCACGAACGCCAGCTTGAACCACATCTCGCCGCATCGCTCCATGAGTGTTCGATCGATGGATTTTGCGCTAGTGCCGGAATTCTTGGCAGATTTGCAAGACTACCAAGGCAAACCCATTACAAAATTGGCGATGAAATTCATATTGAATACGGCAATCCGAACAATCGAACTCAGGCGGTTACGCTGGTCATGGCTAGACGAAAAAAACAGCCTAATAAAAGTCCCCGCCGACCAACAC
>JBAVPP010000445.1:0-2510 GCA_049693175.1 Gallionella sp.
CGAAGTCGGCGTTGAACGCGGTACAGACCAGCGGATGCAACTGGATGGCCTTACCTTCGATCAGGATAGGTTCGAACGCCTGGATACCCAGACGGTGCAGCGTAGGCGCGCGGTTCAGCATCACCGGATGTTCGCGGATCACTTCTTCGAGAATGTCCCAGACCACTGGTTCTTCCGCATCCACCATGCGCTTGGAAGCCTTGATGGTGGTTGCCAAACCCATCGCTTCCAGGCGACTGAAAATGAACGGCTTGAACAACTCCAACGCCATTTTTTTCGGCAAACCGCATTGATGCAATTTGAGTTGCGGGCCAACCACAATCACAGAGCGACCGGAATAGTCGACGCGCTTACCCAGCAAGTTTTGACGGAAACGACCGCTCTTGCCCTTGATCATATCGGCCAGCGATTTCAGTTGACGCTTGTTCGCGCCTGTCATCGCCTTACCGCGACGACCGTTGTCCAGCAAAGAATCCACCGCTTCTTGCAACATACGCTTTTCGTTGCGCACGATGATTTCCGGTGCTTTCAATTCCAACAAGCGACGCAGACGGTTGTTACGATTGATGACGCGACGATACAAATCGTTTAGATCGGAAGTCGCAAAACGACCGCCATCCAACGGCACCAATGGACGCAATTCCGGCGGTAGTACTGGCAACACTTCCATCACCATCCATTGCGGCTTGATGCCAGATGCCATAAAGGCTTCCAACACTTTCAGACGCTTGGCGTATTTCTTGATTTTGGTTTCCGAACCGGTCGCGGCCAAGTCGGCGCGTATGGTTTCGATTTCGTTCGCCACATCCAAATTACACAACAGCGCGCGCACACCTTCCGCGCCCATGAGTGCGGTGAACTCGTCGCCGTATTCTTCGGTCTTCGCCAGATAGTCTTCATCCGACAACAACTGGCCGCGATTCAGCGGAGTCATACCGGGCTCGGTCACCACATAGGCTTCGAAGTACAACACACGCTCGATGTCGCGTAGCGTCATGTCCAGCACCATACCCAGACGGGACGGCAAGGACTTCAAGAACCAGATGTGCGCAACGGGCGATGCCAATTCGATGTGCCCCATACGCTCACGGCGCACTTTGGACAGCGTGACTTCCACGCCGCATTTTTCGCAAATCACGCCGCGATGTTTCAGGCGTTTATATTTGCCGCACAAGCATTCGTAATCTTTAACCGGACCAAATACTTTGGCGCAGAACAAACCGTCGCGCTCAGGTTTGAAAGTACGATAGTTGATGGTCTCAGGTTTTTTGACTTCGCCATACGACCATGAACGGATTTTTTCCGGCGATGCCAGACCAATCTTGATCGAATCAAACTCTTCTTTTTGGGTGACTTGCTTAAACAAATCTAACAATGTTTTCATGTGTGACTCCTAAATTTGGTGAGTGGAAAGTGGGCAGTAGTGAGTGGAAATTCGACTTCCCACTCCCTACTCACGACTCTCTATTTAGTGACGCTCCAAATCCATATCGATCGCCAGGGAACGAATTTCCTTGATGACCACGTTGAAGGATTCCGGCATACCGGCATCGATCTTGTGATCGCCCTTGACGATGCTTTCGTAAACTTTGGTACGTCCGGCCACGTCATCCGACTTGACCGTGAGCATTTCCTGCAAGGTGTACGCCGCGCCGTAAGCTTCCAACGCCCAGACTTCCATCTCACCAAAACGCTGACCACCAAACTGCGCCTTACCACCCAACGGTTGTTGTGTGACCAAGCTGTATGGGCCTGTCGAACGCGCATGCATCTTGTCATCGACCAAGTGATGCAGTTTCAACACGTGCTTGTAACCCACGGTGACTTTGCGATCAAACGCTTCGCCTGTGCGACCATCATACAAAGTGGTTTGACCTGAAGTCGGCAAGTCCGCCAATTCCAACATGTACTTGATTTCTTCTTCGGACGCGCCATCGAACACCGGCGTTGCAAAGGTCACACCCTTTTTCAGGTTGCGGCACAACTCGATGATTTCATCGTCGTTGAAAGATTCCAAATCAACCGTCTGACCATTGTGATGGTTGTAAATCTTGTTCAAGAATTTACGCACTTCAGCAATCTTGGCATTGGCTTGCAACATGTCGTCGATCTTCTTGCCCAAGCCCTTCGCCGCCCAACCCAGATGCGTTTCCAAAATCTGACCAATGTTCATACGCGAAGGAACGCCCAAGGGATTCAACACCACATCGACGGGCGTGCCGTCTGCCATGTAAGGCATGTCTTCCACCGGCACGATGCGCGATACCACACCCTTGTTACCGTGGCGGCCGGCCATCTTGTCGCCGGGTTGCAGGCGGCGTTTCACCGCCACATACACCTTGACCATCTTTTGCACGCCGGCCTGCAGCTCATCGCCCTGCGTCAATTTCTTTTTCTTCAGCTCGAATGCGGCGTCGAATTCAACACGTTTCTGCGCCAGACCTTCCTTGACCTGCTCCATCTGGACAGCCACGTCGTCATCGGCAACACGGATGTCGAACCACTGGTGT
>JBAVPP010000446.1:0-5238 GCA_049693175.1 Gallionella sp.
CGGGTAATTGGGTCCAGCGTCGCGCCGACCACCGTCACACGACCATAAAAAATCTCATCGGGAAAAGCATCGACTTCGACAAACACCGGTTGACCGACTTTGACCTTGTCCAACATGCGTTCCGGCAAATCAATCAACACCCACAGATGTTGCAAATCGGTGATGACGAACAAAGGATTGGTCGCGTCGGGACGCACTTCGCTACCCGCATTGACTTGGCGTTCGCTGACCACACCGGAGAGCGGCGCGCGCAAATTGAATTGCCCGTCGGTGGTCTTGGCGGTGCTCGCCAGATTGTTCATATGCGCTTTGGCGCGCAAGGCTTCGGCTTCCGCCTGATGCCAGTCGGCTTCGGCGGATTCCAAATCGCGGCGCGCGATGCCTTGCACGTCGAATAATTGTTTGGCACGTTCAAAAGCCTGTTTTTTGCGCAACAAATCGGCTTCGGCTTTGGCACTGTCAGACGCGGCAGCGGCATAATCCGGCGAATCTAACTGCACCAACACATCACCCGCTTTCACTTGTTGCCCGGCTTCCACGGGCAGTTTGGTCACGCGTCCAGCGATGGGCGAAAATACTCGCGCCGTGTGGTTGTCGTCATAGGTGATGCGCGCATTGAGTGCTTCCGCCAAGGGTTCGGGAAATGCTTCGGCGGGCTTGATTTGCAAGAAGGTTAACTGCGGTGCATTCAAGTCGAAATGCAAGGTGTCGGACAATTTACGTTCAGCGGGTTTTGCCACGACTTCGCTCGCTTTACTCGCAACAAATTTCTGCCAGCCAAAATAACTACCGGCGATGATTAACACTAAAACCATCAGCGGCAGAACTATATTTTTTTGCATCTTGATCATGGATTTTTCTCTCCGTTTGCCGGACTGACTACAGCGGATGCGGCAAGAGTTGCGGGTTCATTGGCGTGACTGGTGTCATTACTTTTTTCCAGGTCGTGATTCCACCAACCGCCGCCCAATGCCTGATACAGCGCGGCGGTGTCGCCTAGGCGGTTGGTCTGCGCTTGGATTAAATTGATGCTCGCCGATTGATAGTTTTGTTCAGCGACCAGTTGCGTCAGGTAGTCGATTTGGCCGAATTGATATTGCTTGCGACTCAAGTCGAACATGGTCTGCGCGGCTTGCGCGGATTTTGCCGCCGCCTGCAACGCGTCGGCATCGGACTGTATGGTGTACAGCGTGTCGGCGACGTTTTGCAATGCCGTGATGACGGTACTGCGATATTGCGCTCCGGCTTGCAATAATGCCTGCTCTGCGGCTCGTGACTTGGCGCGCAACGTGCCGCCGTCAAAAATCGTCTGACTCACACTGGTGGCCAGATTGAAAAATCCGCCGCCGTTGCGGAACATCCAATCAGGTGACGTTGCCATACCGCCTATGCCGGCAGCGATGACGAATTGCGGCAAACGGTTGGCAACCGCCACACCGGCTTGCGCACTGGCGTAATGCATTTGCTCTTCGGCGGCGCGCACATCTGGGCGTTGTTCGACGATTTTGGATGGCAAGCTCAACGGCAATTCTTGCGGCAAATGCAAATCGGCAAGTTCGAATTTTTCCGCCACGTCTTCGTTCGGCAAATTGCCCGCCAGCGCGCGGATTAAGTCGCGCGTCTGTTCCAGTTGCAATTTGAGCGGGATTAACGCTTGTTCGGAAGAGGCGAGTGCGGATTCCTGCGCGGCGACTTCCATGCCCGACACGTAGCCGAGTTTGAACTGGTCATGCAACACTTTCATCGAGGCCTGATTAATGGCGACGATACGCTCCAGTGCCGCGATTTGCGCGCGTACCGAGGCTTCCTGTATCGCGGCCGCCACCACGTTCGCAGCCAAAGTGATGTAAGTCGCTTCGAGTTGCAATTTTTGCGTGGCGATTTGCGTCTCGGCGGATTCCACCAGTCGGCGATTCAGACCAAACACATCCGGCGCGTAACCGACCGTTAATTGCGCGACATGAAAATTGTAATACGCCGGACCGTTGAACTTGGGTCCGGCAGGATTGGAATACGTTTGCACGATGCTGCCATTACCCTGCACCCCGGGTGAATTGCCGCCCATGTTACCCGCCAATTTATTGCGTGATGGCGTGTAACTCGCGCTGACTGTGGGATAGAAGAATCCCTGTTGCGCGACCGCTAATTGTTGCGCCTGACGCAAAGCAGCTTGCGCGGATTCGATGTCGGGATTCGCTTTGAAGGCGCGCACGATTAAAGAATTGAGTTGCGGCGATTGGTACAGTTTCCACCAGTCGAATGGAATGTCGAGCTTGGCATCAAAGTGTTGCGCCTCGCCCGCCAGCACGGCGGTTGAGGTGGTGCTGGCAGGTACAGTCTGCGGTGTATAACGCTCCGCAGTCGGCGCGGCGGGACGTTGGAAATCCGGTCCCACGGCGCAGCCCGCCACGGTCATAGCGACCAGAGCTAATGCGCAAACTGTTACCGTTTTTTTAGGTACGATGATCACTCAAGTAGTCTCGATTTTGAACGGGTTAGATTAACAAATGCCTAGGTTCAAATGAGCCTGTGTGCCTGGTCGACCACGATATTACTCATACGCGGATGTCTTGGGCGCGTGATTCTAGCCAGATAGGTAGTTAAAGTCGAGCTATCTAAAGTCGAACAGAAAAGACTGGGCGCATTATCCCTTAACTAATAACGCGATGGGTTTTATTACCGCAGGATGATTTGTTGCGTGCGTATGTTCAGTGGCTGTGAGGATAGAACACCAGCAGGCGATAACCAACCGGGTTCAGATCGGTGGTATCCAAAGATAATTTGAGGTTGATTTCATGGTTGCCTTGCAGTCCTGTCTGCTCATTTTCGACTGGGGGTAAATATTCCGCTGGTTTGAAAATCCGGCGTGCGACAGGTTTATCTTGATGATCATTGAGCGTAAGTTCCAGATTCGGAAACGCCAGCGGATAAGTCGCGTGGTTGCGCAATAAAGCAGTCAGCGTAATCAAAGCCGCATTGTTAGGATCGGCTTCCAAACTGGACGACTCGATGCTCATAAAATCATTTTTTTGCGGCAGATTGACGGTGCATCCCAGCGATTTACAAGCACTGACCAAATCCGGTTTCATGTCGGGAAAACGCGCGGCAATATCAGCACGTAAAAAATATACGGCTTGGCCTAGCAACAGCAACAGCATAAAAAATGACAGCGTCCAGCCTAACCACACCAGTCTTTTTTTCTCAGGTTTATCCGCTGCGCCACCGTATAACTCACCGGCATTTGCATGGTCGTCATACGCTGGAACATACGACGTGAAATCCAAATCATCATGGTCGATTTGCTTGGCGATTGCTACCGGTGCGCGCTGAATTACCGGCGGTGCTATCACCTCAGTTTGGGGTAATGCATCAGGTGTGGCGATGACCTCGACTTCAGCGGGAGCTTCTGTTGCCTCGTTTGCCGTGTCGACAGCGGCGATTGCAAGCAGCTCTTCCGGTGCAACTTGGGAATCTTTCAGTGCAACTTCATCCGGTGCAACAACTAGGGGCTCTTCTACTTTGTTATTCAGTATGGTTAGTTCAAGTTGAGGGTGGGGTGTGTCGGGAATAAAATCAGACCGGGCATCGAAGGCTTGCAGACAATGTCCGCAGCGTACCAAGCCTTGATGTGCTTTGAGTTGCGCGACCGCCACCTTGAATCGCGTCTTGCAATGTGGGCAAAGTGTCGTCCCATCCATGTCATGCGGCCCTAACGTTTGCGCCCGGACAAGCACGACCAACCATCCTCGAAGACCGGCGGATTAAGGTCAAACCATTGTTGATATATCGCCATTACATCATCAGCCTGTTCTTGCAGTATGCCCGACAAAACAATTTGCCCACCTTGCTGGGTCGCGTCCGCCAGCAGTGGTGCCAACATGCGCAGCGGATTAGTCAGAATATTCGCCACGACCAAATCGTACGTCTCCTTGGGCGCGGCATCCGGCAGATAGAATTGCACGCTGCCAACCTGATTGGCAAGTGCATTATCGCGGCTGGCAATCACCGCCTGTTTATCCACATCCACACCGACCGCGCGCGCCGCACCCAGCTTGAGCGCGGCAATCGCAAGAATGCCCGAACCACAGCCGTAATCGAGTACGCTCACGCCTTGCGGCATATTGCTGTCCAGCCAACGCAGACACAGGCGCGTGGTGGGATGACTGCCTGTGCCAAATGCCAGACCGGGATCGAGCACGATGTTGATTGCGGTCGCATCGGACGGCGTGTGCCAAGTCGGCACTATCCATAAACGAGGCGAGATTGGAATAGGTTCGAACTGCGATTGGGTCAGACGCACCCAGTCGTTGTCCGCCAAGGTTTCGATGCGATGTTGGGGAAGTTTTGCGAGACCAACAGCAGTTGCGGCGGCTTGCAAAATCGCGCTTACATCTTGATCGTTATCGAACAGCGCGCTGATGCGATTATGTTGCCACACACCGGGCGGTGGCTCACCCGGCTCGCCGAATATCGCCTGCTCATCCGGCGTATCGGCATCGGCATCCAGCAGATCGACTGACAACGCGCCCCGTTCCAGCAACGCTTCGCTCAATGCCTCGGCGTGCTCGGCATCGGTATCCGCGATCAGCGTCAACCAAGACATTATTTCAATTTCACTTTGGCGCGTTCGGCCAGACGTTCTTCCAAATAGTGGATGCTGGTGCCGCCGCGTATGAACGCCGCATCTTGCAACAATTCACGATGCAGCGCGATGTTGGTATCAATACCTTCAACCGCCATTTCTGAAAGTGCGGTACGCATACGTGCCATCGCCTGTTCACGGGTGTCGCCGTAGGCAATCAATTTGCCTATCATCGAATCGTAATGGGGCGGCACGAAGTAGTTGGCGTACACATGCGAATCGACGCGTATGCCCGGACCACCGGGCGTGTGCCAAGTGGTGATGCGACCCGGCGAGGGTATGAATTTGTAAGGATGCTCGGCGTTGATGCGACACTCGATGGCGTGTCCCTTAAACTGAATGTCGCGCTGGCGGAACGGCAATTTTTCGCCCGCCGCGATGCGGATTTGTTGTTGCACGATGTCTATGCCGGTAATCATTTCGGTGACCGGATGTTCGACCTGTACACGCGTGTTCATTTCGATGAAAAAGAACTCACCATTTTCATACAAAAATTCGAATGTACCCGCGCCGCGATAACCGATTTTGCGGCACGCTTCGGCGCAACGTTCGCCGACTTTGTTGCGCATCTTGACATCCAGCATCGGTGCGGGAGC
>JBAVPP010000447.1:0-7562 GCA_049693175.1 Gallionella sp.
CACATGCGTGGCGAAGGAGTGGCGCAACAAATGCGGATGCACGCCGCTGGTGATGCCGAGTTTGATGCCCCATTGTTTTAAGCGCGCTTGTACCACACGTGGCGCAATTCGTTGCCCGCGCTGCCCGACGAACAACGCGGCTTCGTCGCGGTTGGCCATTTGATCGCGCACCGCAAGCCAAGCTTGCAACGCGGTGATGGCGAACTGTCCTAATGGCACGACGCGCGTTTTGTTGCCTTTGCCGGTGACGCGAATTTCGCCATCTGTCAAAAATTTTGGTGTGTCTGTTTTATCCAAATCAACCAACTCCGCGAGTCGCAAACCGGAGGAATATAAAAGCTCCAGCATCGCCTTGTCGCGTATCGCGGCAACATTTTCGTCGGGAATTTCCATTAAATGCGCGGCTTCGTCGGGTGACAAGGCTTGCGGCAAAGCGTGCTCTGATTTGGGGGCGCGCATACCGACGCAAGGATTGTCGGTGAGGCCGTGGTCGCGCATCAGGTAATTGAAAAATCCGCGCCACGCCGATAGCAGGCGCGCTAGTGAGCGTCCCGATAAACCTTGGCTGTGCAGTTGCGCAATATAGCGGCGGATCTGATGCGATTTGAGGGTGTGCAGCGCAGTCATGCCGCACAACTCGAACAGACGTTTTAAGTCGCGCGCGTAATTTTCGGTGGTGAGTTTGGAGTAACGTTTTTCATTGAGCAGCCATGCCAGATAGCCTTGCAGAAATTTATCGTTAGCCGGGTCTGCCTGCGTCATTTCAGTGTTGCAAATATGGGTGCAAGGCACTCGCCACCGCGTCGGCGATGCGCTGCAAAAACACCGTGCCCATTTCGGGATA
This sequence comes from Gallionella sp., assembly GCA_049693175.1. Lineage (GTDB taxonomy): Bacteria > Pseudomonadota > Gammaproteobacteria > Burkholderiales > Gallionellaceae > Gallionella. The sequence goes on from JBAVPP010000447.1 coordinate 845, forward strand.
AAAACGCTGTTTGTCGGGGCTGGCAAGCACCAACAAACCTATCGTGTCGCTGCCCGCATGCAAGGGCAAGTAGGCATAAGAATGCAACTGCTCCACCGGGATGCCGAACCAAGTTCCGGTGTCGTGAGCCGGATGATGCAAGCAGATCGGATGCGCTTGCGCGTCGGCAAAAGCCAGCGTTTCCGCGCTGGGCGGTTTGATTTCCCACAGGCGTAAAACACTGTAGGGCACACTGAAAATATCAACTAATAAATGCGGAATCATTTCTTTGAGCGTGTCCAAATCACGCGCCGCAAATAGTGCCAAGATGAATTCGTGGACTTTGTTTTGCAGCGCGTCATTTTCTTTGGCGAACTGCATCAGATCGCGCAAACTTTTTTCCAATTCCCTATTTTTTTCGCGTAACGCCAAGAGCTGTCTTTCGCTTAACGGAATGGTGCGTCCGCCATGCGGATGGGGAATGTGGATGCGCGCCAGCGTCTCCAGATGTGCCTCGAAAAATTGCGGATGGTCTTCCAGATATTGCGCGATGTCTTCAGCTTTCATAACTTCCCCTAAATTTCAATTTCGCCATCGAATACGGTAATCGCCGGGCCGGTCAGCATCACGGCTTGCTGCCCGCCATTCCAGGTGATGCGCAAAGTTCCGCCGCGCGTTGCCACACTTACCGGACTTTGCAACAGCCCGCGTCGTATGCCCGCCACTACTGCCGCGCAAGCTCCTGTGCCACAGGCCAGCGTTTCGCCCGCGCCGCGTTCATAGACGCGCAACTTGATGTGATGCGCGTCATCCACTTGCATAAAGCCCGCATTGACCCGATTGGGAAAGCGCGCATGTTGTTCAATCAGCGGCCCTAATTTTGCGACCTCGGCAGTCTCAATATCCTGCACCACTTGCACCGCATGTGGATTGCCCATGGACAGCGCGCTAATGTGCAAAATCTCGCCCGCTACTTCCAAAGGTTCGACGATTTGTTCCGTGCCACCGATGAAAGGAATACGCGCCGGTTCGAATATCGGCGAGCCCATGTTCACCGTGACACGGCCGTCTTCTTCGAGGCGCGGCACAATCAAGCCACTTTTGGTTTCGACAATAATTTCGCGTTTGCCGGTGAGTTTTTGGTCATGCACGAAACGCACAAAACAGCGCGCGCCATTACCGCATTGCTCAACTTCGCTGCCATCCGCGTTAAAAATACGATAGCGAAAATCCGCTTCCTGGCTGTGCGATTTTTCCACCAGCAGAATCTGATCGCAGCCCACGCCAAAATGTCGGTCAGCCAGCAAACGCAGTTGTTCAGGCGAGAGATCAATTTGTTGGCGCACGCCGTCGATAACGACAAAATCATTTCCCGCGCCGTGCATTTTTGTGAATCTCATTTTGTTGTTCCTTTGCTTAATTCCTTGTGCCGAAAACAATCGGTGGTGTGGTCGTTGACCATGCCTGTCGCCTGCATGAAGGCGTAGCAAATGGTCGTGCCGATAAACTTGAAACCGCGCCGTTTTAATTCTTTGCTCATGGCATCAGACTCTTTGCTGCTACCGGGCACATCGGCCATATTGCGGCGCGAATTTTGCAGCGTTTTGCCGGCGGTGAATTGCCAGATGAATTGATCGAAGCTGCCGAATTCGGCTTGCACCTGCAAAAATTTTTGCGCGTTCAACACGGCCGCATTCACTTTCAGCCGGTTGCGCACGATGCCGGGATTTTGCAGCAGTGATTCTATGTGAGCCGGGGTGTAACGGGCAATGCGTGTCGCATCGAAATCATCGAATGCGGCGCGATAATTTTCGCGTTTGCGCAATATGGTGATCCAGCTCAAGCCCGCTTGCGCGCCTTCCAAAATCAAAAACTCAAATAATTTTTGATCGTCGTGCAGTGGCACGCCCCATTCGTTATCGTGATACTGCCGGTACAAAGCATCGTCGCCAGCCCAGATACAACGGTGCTTAGTCATTGGGTTCATCTTCTAGGCAAAGTTGCACACAATCGCGCCACATACATCGATTCATCACCACGGTGATGCCGGCTTGTCGGGCGCGTAGCGCGGCGGCTTCATGAATTACGCCATCCTGTAACCACAGATTTTTGATGCCGAGTTTGATACAACTTTCCACTATCGCCGGCACATGTTCCGGCGCGCGAAACACGTCCACGATGTCCGGCAATTCCGGCAAACTTTCCAAATCGGGATAGGCGCGCTCACCCAGCACTTCTTCAACCAGCGGTCGTACCGGAATGATGTGATAGCCCTTGCCTTGTAGGCCGCGCGCGACCCGAAAACTGGGGCGCGCCGGATTGGATGACAAACCCAGCACCGCGATGTGGTGGACTTTGCGCAGCAGCTGGCGTATCTGATTAATATCCGGATTGATGTGCGACATAGTATATTTTCACTTCGACAAAAGGCTAAGATAACATCTTTGCATGATGCGATGAAACAGAGTTTCATCCTTTACTGACAGAGCATAACGATGACTAACCCAACTGGCAATTCCCTGATTACCTCGACAGCGGAACATCTGCGCCGTTACGCGCCCTTCGACCAGATGGAAATCGCGCATCTGCATTGGCTGGCATCGCGCTTGCGACTCGGTTATTACGCTCAGAATGAGGTGCTGCTCGCGCCGGATCAAAGCACGGCGCAAAAACTTTTTATCATCAAACAAGGTGTGGTGCAGGGCGAGCAGGACGTGGCGCGCGCACAGGATGACGCGGCTTGGTTGGAGTTGCACGAGGGCGAATGTTTCCCGCTGGGCGCGTTGCTCGCGCGCCGTGCAGTCACCGGCACATATCGCGCCAACTCGGACACGTTTTGCTATGAGTTGGATGCGGCGGATTTCCATGAGTTGACGCATTTGAGCGTGGCATTTAACGATTTTTGTACCCGGCGCATCGCCAATTTATTGGAGCAATCCAAGCACGTCATTCAGGCGCAATTTTCGCGTTCCAGTACCGAGCAGCAATCCATGACCAGCCGGCTTGCGGAAATTATGCAGCGCGATCCTGTCACTTGCGCGCCCGAAACTTCGATACGCACCGTCCTGCAAATCATGCAAGATAAGCGTATCGGCTCTATGGTGGCGGTGGCAGATGGCACGGCGGTGGGTATGTTCACCTTGCATGATGTGTTGAGCCGCGTGGCGTTACCGCAGGTCAATCTTGAGCGACCGGTGATTGAAATTATGAGTCGACAACTAACCACCTTGCCTTCCTACGCACTTGCCTATGAAGCTATGCTGGTTATGGTCAAGCAGGGCATACGGCATTTGCTGGTGAGCGATCATGGCAAGCTGGTCGGCGTGTTGTCGGAAAAAGATTTGTTCACTTTGCAACGCGTCAGTTTGCGGCAAGTGAGCCAAACCATACGCAATGCCGCCAACTTGGAAAGTCTGGTGCAGGCGGCGCGCGACATACGCCAACTCGGACAGAATATGATGGCGCAAGGGGTGGCTGCCGAACACCTGACTCAGCTTACGTCCACGCTCAACGATTTACTGACTGCGCGCATCATCGAGTTGGAATGTATCGCTGCCGGTTTGCAAGAGCCGAATGCTTGCGAAACGATTTTTTGCTGGATTGCATTGGGTTCGGAAGGCCGCTTGGAACAGACGTTCCATACCGATCAGGATAACGGTATTATTTTTATCACGCCGCCAGGTGAAATGCCGGATGTCATGCGCAAAAAATTACTTGCCGTCGCCCAGCGTATCAACGCTGCCCTTGCGGAATGCGGCTTTCCGCTGTGCAAAGGCGAAATCATGGCATCCAATCCGCGCTGGTGTCTGAGCTTGGAAGAATGGCAAAACGTGTTCTCGGATTGGATAGCCAGAGGCGACGCGCCAGTGTTGTTGAATGCGGCTATATTTTTTGATTTTCGCGCCCTGTACGGAAATGAAAATCTTGTTATTCAACTGCGTACTTGGCTGCACGAAAAGGTGAAAGGTAACCGGCAATTTTTGAAACTGATGGTGTCCAACGCCTTGCAAAATCAGCCCCCGCTGGGGGTGTTGCGCGATTTTGTGGTGCGCAAAAACGGCGATCAACATACGCTGGATTTGAAGGTGAACGGCATCACACCCTTCGTCGATGCGGCACGCATATTCGCGCTTGCCAGCGGCTCATCCGAAACAAACACAGTGTTGAGATTGCGCGCCGCCGGGGCGGCTTGGCAAATGAAAACCGAGGAAATCGAAGCGTGGGCACACAGTTTTCATTACATTCAACTGCTGCGATTGCGCTTGCAATATGAGCAGTCCAAACAAGGCGTGGCGTACTCGAATCGGGTTGATCCCGACTCGCTCAACGAACTTGACCGGCGCATACTCAAAGAGTCGTTTCGCCAAGCGCGCAAACTGCAAAAAGTCTCGGAGAGCTATTTCACTTTCTGAAGTTCGCCATGCATTACCAATGCAAGGTCACTTTGACATAGGCGCGCTGGTTGAACACATTGGTGGCGACATATTCGGTGTAATTGTCGTTGAACAAATTTTGCACCACGTAAGCCACGTCGCCATTCAAACCGAGAAAATCTTTGAATGATTTTGCCACACGCACATCGACACGTTTATGCATGAACTGAAAGTCCGACGGGCCGCGATCAAAGGGTTGCATCGCACCCTGCTGATAGTAGCCGGTGCTAAATGAATAGCCGTTATCAAATGATTGCGCGTACAAGATACTGATGGTGTTTTGCGGCGTGCTGCCCGCCAACAAATCGCCCGAACCCGGCATCAACACGTTGGCATTACTGCGCGAGAATTCGTGGGCGTAATTCAGCGTGACTTGAGCACTTGCATTGAAACTATGTTTGATGGTGGTTTCCACTCCGTTGTATTGTCCCGACAATCCATTGCTAAAACCTGTGTTGGTCGGATAAATAACATTGTCAAACTGGTCATTGAACACGCGCACATCGACCGTGGTTGCCCATTCGTCAATCTCAGCCAGGTAGCCGATTTCGCGCGAGTACATGTGTTCGGGAGTGAGGTTTAACGAGGTGTTCCCCACCACAAAACGGTCGCCTACTTGGAAATTTACCGCGTTAGCCGCAGAGCCATAGTTTTCAACCAGCGACGGTGTGCGATACGCCACCGAACCGCCGATGCGCACAGTTTGTTTGGGTGTGAGGTGATAATTCAAAGAGGCGCGTGGCGAAAGTTTTTTATCGCCCACGCCATCGTTCTCGAACATCGCGCCCAGATTGCCAATCAGGCTGGGCATGAATCGCCATTCATCCTGTGCAAAAATACGCACCGTTTGGATGTTCAGTTGATTATTCAAGACGGACGGGTTGAGCGCGGAAATGTAAACATTGTCGGCGGCCAACTCTTTGTTGATGCCCGCGCCATAGACCAGACGATTAGTGCTGCTTAGCGCAACCGTATGCTGAACCTCGAAGCTGGTACGTTCACCGCTAGTATATTTGTTAACCAGCGCGTTGCCAGCGGCTGGAATGCTATAGTTTTCTTGATATGCATTGCGGGTGTGCGACAAACTTACTTTGAGTTCGGAGGTGTTTTCCAGCAGGTGTAGCCACGTGAGTTGTTGGGAAACATTGTTGCTAATTAGGTCGTGGAATGGATTTGTGCCGCCATGACTATCCCAAAATCCCACGCCCTGCACGTCATGCGTGCCGCCCAGTTGGATGTCGAAATTGTTGTTGCTGTTGGCGTAATAGGTCGCCCGATAATTCGCCAATCGCGCTTGATTGCTGTCGTTGCTGTTGTTGTAATTGGACGGAGCGTAAGGGTAGGTTGGCAAATACGTTGGAGTGCGGTTGTCATAGCCGTTGTCGGCAACTTTTGCCACCGTCATCCGGTAATCAAAATTTTCACTGTGATTGCCGAATTGTCCCACCACGTCATTGATGCCTTTATTTCCGTTGGTCAACGATACGGTCGTGCCTTTGATTGCGCCGGCATCTTTGGTGATGATGTTGATTACGCCTTGCACCGAGTTCGCACCGTATGAGGCGGCAGCCGGACCGCGTATCACTTCGATACGCTCGATGTCGTCTATGGTGATCGGCAAGCTGGCCCAATCCACAATGCTGGTGGGCGGCATATATACACTGCGCCCGTCTATCATCACTTGCATAGACCGCGCGTATTGGTCGGGCGAACCGTGATACGACACGATGGGCTGCGAGCCTTTGTAATAACTCACATACATGCCCGGCACCAGGCTAAACACATCGGGAATCGAGCGAAATCCCGATGCGACTATCATCTTGCGATCAATGACGGTCATGGCATTGGGTGTCTCGTCCAGCGGTTGTGACAAGCGCGAAGCACTGAGTATGACTGGAAAGTCCTGTAGGTAGTCTTGTTCGCTGGCGATGCTTTCTGCCCATGCGCTTTGGGCGAACATACACAGTATTGCGGTTATATTCAGCAGGCATTTTAGAATGCTCATTATTTTGTTCTCCCTGTTCAGCAACCCCGATGCTACCTGTCGATTCGGGGTATGTCTATGCACTTTTACAGGGGGGTGACTTTGGCGAGCTTAATACGTAGCGAATACGTTTCATTTCTGATTGATTTTTAGAAATGAAACAAACTATGAAACAAAATAAACGTGTCGGGATTAAGCCCAATTTTATTGCCATCAACTTTTGAAGCATGAAAGAGCATCGTTTTTTTAGAATGAAACTTTGCCACCGTTTGTGCGGCATAATAATTGCTTGATGCTATTCCAAGTTGGCACGGTGCAACAT
>JBAVPP010000448.1:0-1856 GCA_049693175.1 Gallionella sp.
AAGCCGGCTGCGCGGCAAAGCCCGTCATACTCAAGCCTGCGGCATGACGAGAAACTTCCACTGCTGCATCGCCGAATTCCGTTCCGAGCAACGTCGTTACGCGCCTTAATGGATTGGCTTCGGCGGCTAATTGCCAGATGGTTCGACCATTGTGTTGCAGCGAAAATGCCACGTCGGGACGCGATAGCGCGATGCGTTTGAACGCCTCTTCGCAGTATGCATATTCAGTCGCTTCGGTCTTCAAAAATTTACGCCGCGCTGGCGTGTTGAAATACAACTCGCGGATTTCAACCGTTGTGCCGATGGGATGACTGGCGGGCGCGATGTCGCCGAGTTGTCCGTCGATGGCGGTGATTTGATGCGCGTGAACTGCATCGCTGGTGCGACTGGTCAGCGTGAGCTGCGCCACCGCCGCCATACTCGCCAGCGCCTCGCCGCGAAAGCCCATGCTGGCGACGCTTTGCAAATCATCAAGCGAAGAAATCTTGCTGGTGGCATGACGCATTAACGCGAATTTTAATTCGTCCGCCGCGATGCCGCGCCCGTTGTCGCGTATGCGCAACAGTTTGATGCCGCCTGCTTCGAGTTGCACGGCGATGTCGGTCGCGCCCGCATCCAAACTATTTTCCAACAATTCTTTAAGCGCGGAAGCGGGTCGTTCGATAACCTCGCCTGCGGCGATTTGATTGATGAGGAGTTCGGGCAAAAGCCGGATGGCTGGCATGGAATAGTAGCAAGATAAAAGAGCGCGGAATTATAACGGAGAAGTTTGCAAGCCCACTCGATAGCTGCAAGTATCGTCACGGTAAAACGGGCGCGATGTGTAAAGCGAAATTTACGGCTTGATTTATTTTTGAATAAAGCGCAAATTTGCGGAGTAGTTGACTATATCACTCGTGTTTAATTTCACTCAAGGAGAGCCTCTTGCAAAAGGCCAAGTTCAAGTTGAATTTATGCGCTAGAAAGCGGTAGAAGTGGGCTGCCATTGCTGGCAAGATTGAGGTTCTGACGACTCAATCGAAGCCCGATATGAATAGTACGCAACGTAACGGAATCATGCAACGGTGGCGAGTAGTGCAACACGAATTACTGCCGGAATTGAAGAGTGAATTTGGCGCAATGACGCCGAAGTTAGAGAAGGTGGTCCACACGCTGGAGTGGGTCAGAATAGATGAGTTTATTGGCACGACCTGGTGTGGAACGGGACGCCCACCGCATGATCGCGCATCAATGGCGAGCGCGTATATTGCTAAGGCTGTGCTTGGGTTGACGACCACCAGTGGCCTGATTGAACGTTTAACGATTGATCGCGCACTGAAACGAATCTGTGGATTTGCGATGTGGAAGAAATTACCTGTTGAAGCGACTTTCTCGCGTGCTTTTGCGGAATTTGCGACAGCGGGTTTGGCTGAACGAGCACATGAAGCCCTGGTAAAAGATGCGCTGGGCAAGGTTTTGGTCGGACATATCAGTCGTGATGGCACGGCAATTGAGAGTCGCGAGAAGCCAGTGCGCCGAGAACAATCGGTAACAACCCAGCCGCAGAAGAAGCGTGGTCGTCCAAAACAAGGCGAAGTACGCGAAGCGAAGCAGAGCAAGGTTGAGCAGCAACAAGGCAAACACTTGGCTCAATTGATTGGGGAACTGCCGATTGCTTGTGACAGAGGGACCAAGAGCAATGCACAGGGCTACAAGAACAGTTGGAACGGTTATAAGTTGCATCTGGATACGGCAGATTGCGGCATCCCGGTCAGCGCGATACTGACGAGTGCTTCGATGCACGATAGCTTGGCAGCGATACCGCTGTCATTGATGAGTGCGCAACGAGTGACTAACTGTTACGACCTGATGGATGC